>NZ_JARGEF010000085.1:0-29646 GCF_033794725.1 Streptomyces sp. ID05-39B
CTCCCGCCCCGTCCCTCCGGGTCAAGCGCCCGCATAGCGCGGCAGGCGGCGGCCCATCCGGATGACCGGATGAACCACCGCCTGCCAGACAGGACGTGGGACGTGGGGCGCGTGAGAGGTGAACGGGGGAGCAAAGCGGCGGCTGCCGCGGGCTACTTCGTCGGCTTCTTGCCGGTGACGCCCAGGTGCACCAACAGCGCGACGTTGGGCTTGAGTTCAGCCTGCTTGACGCCCCACGCGGTGAAACCCTTCTGGTGCGAGGCGACCGCCGCGAGCATCGCGACCAGCGAACCGGCGATCGCGCCGGGGTTCACGTCCTTGTCGACCCTGCCCTTGGACTGCAGTTCGGCGACCGCGTCCGAGAGGGAGTTGTTCACCGAGTTGAGGATCTTCATGCGGAGTTTGTAGAAGCGCTTGTCGCCCTCGGCCGCGCCGAGATCGACGACGCGCAGGATCGCGTCGTTGCGCTTCCAGAACTCCAGGAACCCGTCCACGAGTTCCTGCGCGGTCTGCCAGCCGGCCTTGCCGACCCAGGACCGCCCCTCCAGCAGCTCGGTCAACCCGGCGCCCTCCGCCGCCATTTGCTCCGCGATCTCCAGGACGGCGCCCTCGACGTCCGGGAAGTACTGGTAGAAGGTCGCGGGCGAAGTGCCCGCCTTCCGGGCCACATCGATGACCTTGACGTCCCGGTAGGGAGAGGAGCCGAGCATCTCGCTGAGGCAGTCGAGCAACTTCTGCCGCGTCGCCTGCCCGCGCCGACCGGCCACGCGGCCGTCGACGGTACGCACTTGTCCTGTCATGCCGTCAGCTTACCGAGGGGTGATCGGAGCGCGATTCGGCCGACTGCAAATGGGGTGCGCGAAGGTCCGGAGACGGGTGTGCCTGGTCTGCGGCTTGCGTGAACCGCCGTTAGTTTGACTGTATGGCCGAAAACAGGGCATCGGTGTACGCAGAGGGCGTCCCCTGCTGGGTGGACGCGCAGCTCCCCGACGTGGACGCGGGCAAGCGGTTCTACGGAGGGCTGTTCGGGTGGGACTTCGAGGAGGCCTACGGCTCCTCCGTGTGGGCCCGGCTGGACGGTGCGCCGGTCGCCGCCCTCGGCCGCAAGACGGACGGCCGGATGCCCACCGTGTGGACGGTGTCCTTCGCGACGCCGGACGCGGAGGCGACCGTACGCCGTATCCGGACGGCGGGCGGGCAGGTCGTCACGGCGCCGACGCCGGTCGACGGGGCGGGGGTCGCGGCCCTGGCGGTCGACCCCGAGGGTGCGGTCTTCGGCCTGTGGCAGGCGGGCGGTCACCCCGGCTTCGGGGTGCGGCACAGGCCCGGCGCCTTCGCCTGGGCGCAGCTGTACGCCCGTGACACCGAGACCGCCAACACCTTCTACGGCCACCTCTTCCACGAGGCCCTGTTCGGGCCGGACGCCGTACCCGACTTCGGGCGGGCGCCGGTCTCCGACGTCTTCCCCGAGGTCATGCCGCCGCACTTCCTCGTCCACTTCGGCGTCGAGGACTGCGAGGCGGCGCTCGGCGCGGTGAGCCGCCTCGGGGGGCGGGTGCAGGCGGGCCCGTTCACCGCCTCGTACGGAACGGTGGCCGTCGTCACCGACAATCAGGGGGCGTCGTTCGCACTGCTGCAGCGCTGAGCCGTCCGCTGCTCGCGGCACGTATGACAGGTACGGGAGCGGGCGTGCGGTCATGCGTGCGGGCCGGACACATGTTCATGTGCCCTCTTGCGCGTATATGAAATGAGACACCCTGATTGTTCCGGGGTTCGCAACCGGGCGCCCGGCCAGGAAGAATCAGGGTGCGTGCCGACATGGCGGTGCGGTGGTGAGACGCTGCACTTCGGTCGCGTACACATATGGGTGGCGTGGCCCGTACGGGGAGGTGGCAGGCAAGTGGTGGATCAGCTGACGCAGCACGATCCGCGGCGGATCGGGCCGTTCGAGGTGCTGGGACGGCTGGGAGCCGGCGGCATGGGGCTGGTCTATCTCGCGCGTTCGGCCTCCGGCCGCCGCGTGGCGATCAAGACGGTCCGCACGGAACTGGCCGAGGACCAGCTGTTCCGGGTCCGCTTCACCCGCGAGGTGGAGGCGGCGCGGGCGGTCTCCGGCTTCTACACGGCCGCGGTCGTCGACGCCGATCCGCGTGCCGCCGTGCCGTGGCTGGCCACCGCCTACGTGCCCGCGCCCTCCCTCGAAGAGATAGTGAACGACTGCGGGCCGCTGCCGGCCCAGGCGGTGCGCTGGCTGGCGGCGGGCATCGCCGAGGCGCTCCAGTCCATCCATGGCGCAGGGCTCGTCCACCGTGACCTGAAGCCCTCGAACGTCCTCGTCGTCGAGGACGGCCCCCGGGTGATCGACTTCGGTATCGCGTCCGGTGTTTCGAACACCCGTTTGACGATGACGAACGTCGCCGTCGGCACCCCCGCCTACATGTCCCCCGAGCAGGCCAAGGACTCGCGCAGCGTCACCGGCGCCAGCGACGTCTTCTCCCTCGGCTCGACCCTCGTCTTCGCGGCCACCGGACACCCGCCCTACCACGGCGCCAACCCGGTCGAGACGGTCTTCATGCTGCTGCGCGAGGGCCCCGACCTGAAGGGCCTCCCGAACGAGCTGCGCCCGCTCATCGACTCCTGCATGCAGATGGCGGCCACCGGCCGCCCCAGCCCCGCCGACCTCCAGGCCCAGCTGGCCCCGCACCTCTTCGCCGGCTCCGACGACAGCGGTACGGCGTCGGCGTGGCTGCCCGAGAAGGCGGTCACCCTCATCGAGACGCGCCGCGGCAGCCGGCTGCCCGTCAAGTCGGCGGCCCCCGCGAGCCCCGGCGTGGGCATGGCCCGGCCCGCCGTACCGCCGCCGCCCGCGCACGACCCCGTGGTGCCCGCCCGCACGGCGCCCGCACCCGTCGCCGTCGGCGCCCCCGACATCGGTCCCGTCCGGCTGGCCGGAGCGGCCGTGCCGATCGGGCCGGGCCCGCGGGTCGCCGACGTCCGTGCCACCGCCGCCGTCAAGGCGCCCGTGCCCGAGCCCGGCCTGGTCGCCTCCTGGTCCCGGCCCCGCACCGGCGTCAACGGCGCCGACCCGGCCTCCACCGCCGCGCCCTCGGCCGCCGCGGAGACCCCGGCGGGCTGGCGCCCCTGGCGGTTCCGCATGTCCAACGACGTGTGGGGCACCCCGGCCGTCGCCGGCGACCTCGTCTACGTCACCTCCTTCGAGGTGCACGCCCTGGACGTGGCCACCGGCCGCCGCCGCTTCAAGACACGCGACGTGGCCTGGTCGATGGCGGTCGCGGACGGCCGTATCCACGCCTCCGACGGGCCCACGCTGTTCACGCTGGACGCCCGTGAGGGCAGCGACCTGTGGCGGCTGCCCACCGACTCCTGGGTGTACTGCCTCAAGGCCGAGCGGGGCACGGTGGTCACCGGCACCCGCGGTGGCGGTGTCCAGGCCTGGGAGGCCTCCACCGGGCAGAAGCTGTGGGAGGCCACCGGCTGCCAGACCGACTTCGAGTCCCCGGAGGCCGGCCCCGCCCTCCATGACGGCATCGTCTACCTCTGGCAGGACGCCCGCCTGCGCGCCCTCGACGCCCGCACCGGCGAGGAGCGCTGGTCGTACCCCATCGGCGACTCCGCCTCCTGCAGCGGCGTCCCGGTCAGGGTGACCGCGGCCCCCGACGGCTACGTCTACATCTCGGCCGGCACCCGCGTCCTCGCCGTCGACGTGGCGAGCGGCATGGTCCGCTGGCACTTCGAGGCCCCCGCGGTCTTCCTCTCCCCGCCCACCTTCGTCCCCGGCCCCGCGGTCGCCGGCGGCGGCATCTACCTCGCCGACTACCTCGGCACGGTCTACGCCCTCGACGCCACCGACGGCCGCGACCGCTGGCGCATCGCCACCGAGGCCCGCTCCTCCATCGACCCGGTGCTGGTCGCCGCGGGCCACGTCCACGTCGGCAGCGGCAAGGGCCTCTACACGCTGGACGCCGTCACGGGCACCCCCAAGTGGCGTTTCCAGGCGGGCGGCGACATCGTCGGCTCCCCGGCGGTGGCCGAGGGCCGTATCCACTTCGGCTCCACCGACCACCTGCTCTACACCCTGAAGGCCGACGACGGCCGCCTCCGCTGGAAGCTGGCGACCGGCGGTGAGATCACCGGCACCCCGGTGGTCCGCGACGGCGTCGTCTACGCCTGCAGCAAGGACCGCTGCGTCTACGCCCTGGACGCGGAGAAGGGCACGGGAACGGCACGAACGGCGTAGGCCGTTGCCTTCGTGCCCTCCCGGACATCTGACCCGGCTGATCCTCAGCGCACCCTGAAGCCCCGCGCCCGCCGCCCCGCGAAGAGTTCCGCCTGCTGCTCGCCGGGCAGATTGCCCAGCGCGACGAGGTGCGGCGCCTGCGCGAATCCGGCGGCGAGGGAGGCCTCCTTCGCCGCCCACAGCGCCCGGACGGTGCCCTGGACGGCGGCGGCCGGATACCCGGCGACGACGGACGCGCACGCGACAGCCCCCTCCAACGCCCGCCCGGCCTCCGTCAGTTCGCTGACGAGGCCGATCTCGTGGGCCCGCCGTGCCGACATCCGCTCCGCCGCCCCCATCAGCATCATCCGCGCGACCTCCCCGTGCGGCATGCGCTGCGCCATGAGCACCGACTCGTACGCGCTGACCATGCCGTACGTGGTGTGCGGGTCGAAGAAGACGGCCTCGGCGCCCGCGACGAGGAACTCGCACTCCCCGAGCAGGTAGAAGGCTCCCCCGCAGGCCATGCCCTCGACGGCGGCGACGACGGGCTTCCACAGGTCGTTGGCCTTGGGGCCTACGGTGAGCAGCGGATCGTCCTGCATGTAGGGCGAGCCGGGCTGCGGCACGGCGGCGTCCCGGTCGATGCCCGTACAGAACGCCCGCCGGCCCGCCCCGGCGAGCACGACGGCCCGCACGGAGTCGTCGAACCGCAAGGCCCGCCACACCCCGGCGAGTTCACGCGCGGTCTCCAGGTCGATGGCGTTCAGCCGCTCGGGCCGGTCGAGGGTGACGACGGCGACGCCACTGTCCTCGTCGATGCTGAGGCGCGGACTCAACTGCGCTCCAGGACCCACTGGGGCAGCCCGCGCCCGTCGAACACGGCCCGCACGCGGGCGCCGATCCGCACCCGGTCGGCGGGGAAGGAGCCGAGCGGCGCGCCGGCCTCGGCGACCAGGTTCCCCACGAGCCGGACGCGGGGCGCGTCGGCCAGCTCCACGAGGACGACGTTGTACGGCGCGTGGACGGCGTAGTCCGGCAGCAGGGGCGGGTGCGGGACGGCGTACGACCAGACGCGTCCGCGGCCCGAGGTGAGCCGCCACTCGGTGGCGAAGGACTGGCAGTGCGGGCAGCAGGGCCGGGGCGGGAAGCGGGGTTCGCCGCAGTCGGCGCAGGCCTGTACACGGAGTTCACCCAGGGCGGCGTACCGCCAGAAGGGGGCGCCGTCCGCGTCGACGACCGGTTCGAGCATCTCAACTCCTCAGCAGCAGCGCGGAGGTGGGGACTCCCTCTCCGGCGGTGACGAGACAGGTCGTGGCGCCCGGCACCTGGGCGGTGCTGGTGCCGCGCAGTTGCTTCACGCCCTCGGTGATGAGGTTGAAGCCGTGCACGTAGGCCTCGGAGAGACCGCCCCCGCCGGTGTTGAGGGGCAGCCGGCCGCCGCTCTCCAGGGCTCCGCCCTCGGTGAAGGCACCGCCTTCGCCCCGGCCGCAGAAGCCGTACCCCTCCAGGGAGAGGGGGATCAAAGGGGTGAACGCGTCGTAGATCTGGGCCACGTCGACGTCCTGCGGGGTGAGGTCGGCGTGCTTCCACAGGTGCCGGGCGGCGGTCCAGGCTGGTCCGGTGAGCGGGTCGTCGGTCCAGTAGTTGACCATGCCGTGGTGCTGGGCGGGCAGGCCCTGGGCGGCGGAGTGGACGTACACGGGCCGCCGGGCGCAGTCGCGGGCGCGTTCGCGGCTGACGACCACGCAGGCCAGGGCGCCGTCCGTCTCCAGGCAGTTGTCGTAGAGGCAGAGGGGTTCGCTGATCCAGCGGGAGGTCATGTACGCGTCGCGGGTCAGGGGGCGGTCGTACATGACGGCGGCCGGGTTCTGGTTGGCCCGGTTGCGGCAGGCGAGGGCGACGGCGAAGAGGTGGTCGCGGGTGACGCCGTACTCGTGCAGATAGCGGCGGGCGAGGAGCGCGATCTCGTCGACGGGCCGCAGCAGGCCGAAGGGGCGCGTCCACTGGGCCGGGGTGGGGAGCTGGACGGCGGTGTTCGTCCACGGGCGAGGGCCGCTGCCCCGCTTGCGCGACCGCCAGGCGACTCCGACGCTCGCCTGACCCGCGGCGATGGCGGCGGCGAGGTGGGCGACGGTGGCGCAGGACCCGCCGCCGCCGTACGGGACGCGCCCGAAGTAGGTCAGGTCCCCGAAGCCGACGGCCTTCGCCAGCTCCACCTCGTCCGTCTCCTCCATCGTGTAGGAGGCGAGGGCGTCGACCTCGCCGGGTGCGATCCCGGCGTCGTCGAGCGCGGCGACGACGGCGCGGCAGGCGAGGGTCTTCTCGTCCTCGGGGAGGTGCTTGGCGAAGGGCGTCTGCCCTATGCCGACGATGGCGGTGGCGTCCTTGAGACCGGCCACGGGGTCACCTCCACGGAAGCCAAGTGAGCTGACAGCACGTCAGGTTACAGCTAATCTGACGGACAGTCAGGTACCTGTCGCGAGGAGGTCCGTGATGCGCGCTGAGGGTGCCGGGGAGTGGGCAACGATCCCGGAGCTGGTCCGGTGGGCGGCGCACCGGTACAAGGATGCCGAGGCGGTGGTGGAGGGCCGTACCCGCGTCTCGTACGGCGAACTCGGCGCCCGGGTCGAGCGGTCGGCGGCCTCCTGCCTCGCCCACGGGGTCCGCACGGGCGACCGCGTCGCGATCTGGGCGCCGAACTCGCTGGACTGGATGGTCGCCGCACTCGGCGCGGTGTCGGCCGGGGCGGTACTGGTGCCGCTGAACACCCGCTTCAAGGGCGCCGAGGCGGCCGACGTCCTGTCCCGCAGCCGCGCCCGCCTCCTCTTCGTCACCGGCACGTTCCTCGGCACGTCCTACGTCGCCTCGCTGCGGCGGGCCGCGGGCGAGGGCCCGGGGGAGGGGCCCCTGCCCGGACTGCCCGCACTGGAGACGGCGGTGGTCCTCGCGGAGGACGCCCCACCCGGCTTCCACACCTGGAAGGACTTCCTGGCGAGCGGCGAGGGCGTGAGTGCGAAGGAGGCCCGGACACGTTCGCTGGAGGTCTCCGGCGCCTCACCCTCGGACATCGTCTTCACCTCGGGAACGACCGGCCGCCCCAAGGGCGCGGTCATCACCCACGCGCAGACCCTGCGGGCGTACGACATCTGGTGCGACCTGGCGGGCCTGCGCCGCGGGGACCGCTACCTGATCGTGAACCCCTTCTTCCACACCTTCGGCTACAAGGCGGGCGTCATCGCCTGCCTCATGCGGGGCGCGACGATGATCCCGCAGCCGGTGTTCACCGTGGACACCGTGCTGGCGAACGTGGCCTCCGAGCGGATCTCCGTCCTCCCCGGCCCGCCGACCCTGCACCAGTCCCTGCTCGACCACTCGGCGCGGGACACCTACGACCTCTCCGCGCTGCGCCTCGTCGTGACCGGCGCGGCGGTCGTGCCGCTGCGGCTGGTGGAGCGGCTGCGCGGCGAACTGGGCGTGGACACGGTGCTCACTGCGTACGGCCTGTCCGAGGCGAGCGGCATCGTCACGATGTGCCGCCGCGGCGACGAACCGTCGGTCATCGCGTCGACGTCCGGCCGCGCGATCCCCGGCACACAGGTGCGGGTCGTCTCGGCCACGGGAGCCGAACAGGGGCCCGGCGAAGCCGGAGAGGTCCTGGTCCGCGGCTTCAACGTCATGCGCGGCTACTACGAGGACGAGCAGGGCACCGCCGAGGTGCTCACTCCGGACGGCTGGCTGCGCACCGGTGACGTGGGCGTCCTGGACGACGCCGGCAACCTCCGCATCACCGACCGCATCAAGGACATGTTCATCGTGGGCGGCTTCAACGCCTACCCGGCGGAGATAGAGCAACTCCTCGGCCTGCACCCGGACGTGGCCGACGTCGCGGTCATCGGCGTCCCGGACACCCGACTGGGTGAGGTCGGCAAGGCGTACGTGGTCCGCCGCCCGGGTTCCGTACTCACGGGCGACGACCTGATCGCCTGGTCCCGGCGCGAGATGGCGAACTACAAGGTGCCCAGAGCGGTCGAGTTCCTGGCGGAGCTGCCGCGCAACGCGAGCGGCAAGGTGCTGAAGGGGGAACTGCGGGGCCGCTGACCGCGGCCGGGCGGGTGACGCGGGCGCCCGGCCGTGGTCGGCGGATCCGCTCAGCCGAGGGCGCGGACGGCCTGGTAGTACGTCCACGCCGTGCTGGTGCAGGCGGTCCTGGTGGCGCCGCCGTAGTTGTTGCACACGCGCTTGAGGTCCTCGTGGAAGGCGCTGTCGAGGCGGGACTTGTTGGCGGCGAAGGTGCCGGCGGCCTTGTAGTTGCGGTAGCCGAAGTCGTGCCGGGCGCAGGAGGTGGAGAAGGGGAAGCCGAAGGGGTTGTCCGGCGAGGAGGAGCAGTAGTCGGTCGTCCAGTTGAAGCCGTACGCGGACCAGGCGGCCTGGTGGGACCGGGCGGCCGTCCACTGGCTGTAGCTCGACGCGCTGGTCTGCGTCCAGCTCGCGAGGACCTGGGGCTTGTCGGCGGGAGCGGCCTCGGCCGCGGTCGCGGTGGCGAACACGACGCCGAGGGAGAGGGCCGAGGCGGCAAGAGTGGTACCGAGTCTGCGGTGCATCCCACACCTCCATGAGGCTGCCGCCCGCCCATCGGGCAGCAGGTTCATGTCAAAATGGTTGCCGCGCGCAAGGTCCCCTCACACCCCGTCAGCCCGAAGGATTCCTGAACTCCGGGCGCCGCAGGACGAGCGGAACATGAAGCACCGGTTCGGACGGACAAGCCGGACCGGCCTACCGGCTCCTCGACACACCTCGACCGCGGCGGCCCCCCTCCGCGCCGCCGCGGTCGATCGGTCCCCGTGTGTGAAGGCTTGTGAAGCCCTACTTGCCGCCGCCGTCCAGCTTCAGGGCGGGCGGGGCCGGCATCGCGTTGTTGAGGGTGGTGATCGCCTCGTCCGTGGCGGGCTCGCTCGGCATCGCGTTGTTGAGAGTGGTGATCGTCTCGTCCGTCGCCGGCGGTGTGGGCATCGCGTTGTTCTGCGGAGAGACGGGCGCGTCCTTCTTCTGGTCGGTCATGGGACTGAGTTCCTCTGCTGTGGTGACGAGTGAGGAACGCCCGTCCGGAGGCTCCCCCGAGTGCTGCCGGACGGGCGCTCGGAGCCGCACCCTAACTGGTCGGCTCCTGGCCGAACCGTCTGCCCCCCGACGCGACGGTCCGACTCGTAAGACAGTGCCGGGTGCGGATAAACAAACGCTGAACGCTCCCGGCCGGCCGGGGACAAGCACGTCCGTCACGCTGCGGACGCGTGCGCCAGCAGCCCGCGCACGCTGTCGGACTCGGGTGCGCCGCTCTGTTCGAAGAGGGTCAAGGCGTCCTGCCAGCACGCTCTGGCCCGGTCCACCTGCGCCAGCTCGGCCAGGGCACGTCCAAGAAGCGTCAGGACGTTCCCCCGCATCCGGTCACCGCCGATGCATCCCAGGGTGAGGGCCAGTTCGGCGTGCTGCGCCGCCTGCGCGGGTCTGCTCGCGGCGAGGTGCACCTGTGCGATACGGAAGTTGGTGACGCCTTCCCACAGCCGTTGCCGGTGCTCGTTGAAGATCGCCAGGGCGCCGGAGAACTCTGTCAGCGCCTCGGCATGACGGCCGGCCTGGGTCAGCGCGACCCCTAGCGCGAAGTGGCTGTTGGCGAGACGTACCGACCGGCCGATCTCGCTGTGCGCGGCGAGCCCACGGCGCGCGATCTCGACGGCCTTGTCGGTGTTGCCCATCCCCAGGTACGCGCGTGACAGATTGCCCAGGGCGGTGGCTTCGAAGGGCCGGTTGCCCGCGGCGCGCAGACCTTCGAGGGCCTGGTCGAAGAAGGCCTTGCCGTCGCCGAAACGGCTCTGGTGCAGGCAGATGAGCCCGCGGTTGTTGGCCACCCAGCTGACGGCGGTGGCGTCGTGCGCGGCTTCCGCGAGTGCCATGGCGACCTGGGCTTCGTCCTCCGCCTGCTGGATGCGGCCGGAGACCAGGAGCACATCGCTGAGAACCGTGCGCGCCCTGCCTTCCGCTCGCTCGTCGCCCATGGCCCTGGTGGCGTCACAGGTGGCCCGCGCCGTCGTCTCGTACTGGTGGGAGTTGGCTCCCGACTCGGTCAGATCCTTGGCCGCCCACAGCAGATCGACGGCCCGGCCGAGTCTCTCCGTTCCCGCCGCCTGCCGTACGCAGGCCAGCAGCGGGCCCGCCTCCGTGTACAGCCAGTCCAGGGCCGCCGACCCTTCGGTGAAGCGCAGCCCCGGATAGCTGGTGGGCTCCAGGTCGTCGACCAGCCGGTCCCGGGGGTGCTCGATCGCGTACACCTGGGCCGTTGTCGCCAGATAGAAGTCCAGCACCCGCGACATCGCCGCCCCCCGCTCACCCGGCCGCGACTCGTCGCGTTCGGCGCATGCACGCGCGTAGAGGCGCACCAGGTCGTGGAAGCGGTAGCGGCCCGGTGCGGCGGACTCCAGGAGGGAGGTGTCGACCAGGGACTCCAGGAGGTCCTCGGTCTCCTCGGGGGGCAGGTCGAGTACGGCCGCTGCCGCCGAGAGGGACATGTCGGGGCCGTCCGCCAGGCCGAGGAGGCGGAACGCGCGGGCCTGGGCCGGTTCCAGCTGGCCGTAGCCGAGTTCGAAGGTGGCCTTCACCGCGAGGTCGCCGGCCTGGAGTTCGTCGAGGCGGCGGCGTTCGTCGGCGAGTTTGGCGGCGAGCACGGACACCGTCCAGGTGCGCCGGGCGGCCAGCCGGGAGGCGGCGATGCGGATCGCGAGGGGCAGGAAGCCGCAGGCGGCGACGACGTCCAGCGCGGCCTTCCGCTCCGACGCGACCCGTTCCTCGCCGACGATCTTCGTGAACAGGGCGAGTGCCTCTTCCGGCGACATCACGTCCAGGTCGACGAGGTGGGCCCCGGCCAGGTCCACCATCCGCACGCGTGAGGTGACGAGGGCCGCGCAGCCCTCCGTGCCGGGCAGCAGCGGGCGTACCTGTGCGGCGTCCTTGGCGTTGTCGAGCAGGACCAGCACGCGCCGGCCGTCGAGTGTGGAGCGGTACAGCGCCGCCCGTTCCTCCAGGGTGTCGGGGATGGCCGAGTCGGCGGTGCCGAGGGCCCGGAGGAAGGCGCCGAGGACCGTCTCGGGTTCGGCGGAGCGGGAGCCGGCGCCCTGGAGGTCGACGTAGAGCTGGCCGTCGGGGAAGGCGGGGCGGGCCTGGTGGGCGACGTGCACGGCGAGGGTCGTCTTGCCGACGCCGCCGATGCCCGCCAGCGCGGACACGGCCATGACGCGACCGCCCTCACCGCCGTCGCCCGACGCCCCGGCGAGCACCTGGCTCAGCTCGGTCACGAAGGAGGACCGCCCGGTGAAGTCGGGGACGGTCGCGGGGAGTTGCGCGGGCCGCACTGCTGTGGCGCTGGGTTCGCTCTGCGGCGCGGACGGTTCCGCGAGGTCCGGGTCGGCCTGGAGGATGCGCTGCTGCAACTCGCGGAGCCCAGCCCTTGGGTCGACGCCGAGTTCCTCCGCGAGCAGCCGCCGCGTGTCGGCGTACACGGCGAGGGCTTCCGCCTGCCGGCCGCTGCGGTACAGGGCCAGCATCAGCAGTTCGCGCAGCCGCTCGCGCAGCGGGTACGCCGCGGTCAGCGCGGTCAGTTCGGAAACGGCCTCCGCGTGGCGGCCCTGCTCCAGGTCCATGTCGAGGCGGGATTCGAGGAGGCCGAGCCGCCACTCCTCCAGCCTGACGCGCTGCGCCTCGGCGTAGGGGCCGGGTACGCCGGCCAGCGCCTCGCCGTCCCAGAGCCCGAGGGCGCGGTTCAGCAGCTCGCGCGCCCGGTCCAGGGCGCCCGTGGCTTTCGCCTTCTCCGCCTCGGCCGCCCATTCCTGCGCCACGGCCAGGTCGAGGGAGCCCTCGCCGAGTCCGCGCACCGCGTACCCGCCGGACTCGCTGACGAGGACGCCCGGGTCGAGGACCTTCCGCAGCCGGGAGGCGTACGTCCGAACCGCCGCCAGCGCCTGCGACGGTGACTCCTCGCCCCACAGGGCGTCGATCAGCTCGGCGGCGGTGGCGGTCCGGCCCTCGCGGAGCAGGAGGGCGGCGAGCAGGGCGCGTTGCTGGGGTGAGCCGGTGGCCAGCGGCTCGTCGCCGCGGCGGGCGCGCACCGGGCCGAGCACGTCGAAGCGCAACGTCTCCGGCTCCCGGAGGGAACCTGGACGCTTCTGCTCCGGCACACGCGGTACACGGTCGTCCATCGGGCTCCCTTCCCCCTGGGCATGATGACCAACTATGTCAGTTTGCCCTGTCCATGCCCCGACCGTCAGCCGTGCGAGACGCCGATCACAAGGCGGTGTGCGGGAGTCCACACAGTCGTCACCACCTCTTCGCACACGTTCGATCACAGCCGCTCGGCAAGGCGGCACAGCACACTTACTGACGGACCGTCAGATCAGCGCTACCGTTCCCTCATGGAGACCCATGAGACCCATGAGAGCTTTCCGCGGATCATCTCCGTCGACGACCACACGGTCGAACCCCCCACGGTCTGGCAGGACCGCCTGCCGAAGAAGTACCTGGACACCGGCCCCCGTACGGTCCGCGCCCCGCTGCGCGAGATGACCTTCCTCGGCGGGCGCTTCAAGCCCGTCATGGGGGAGCCCGGTGACGAGGGCCCGATGGGCGACTGGTGGGTCTACGAAGACCTGCACCGGCCCCTGACCCGCCTCGACACCGCCGTCGGCTACGACAGGGACGAGATCAGACTGGAGGTGATCACGTACGAGCAGATGCGCCCCGGCTCCTACGACGTCCCCGCCCGCCTCGCCGACATGGACGTCAACCACGTCCAGTCCGCCGTCTGTTTCCCCACCTTCCCCCGTTTCTGCGGGCAGACCTTCACCGAGGCCGCCGACCACGAGCTGGGCCTGCTCTGCGTGCGCGCCTACAACGACTGGATGGTGGAGGAGTGGTGCGGCCCCGCCGCCCACGGCCGGCTGATCCCCCTCACCCTCATCCCCCTCTGGGACGCCGAACTGGCCGCCGCCGAGGTCCGCCGCAACGCCGCCCGCGGCGTCCGTGCCGTCGCCTTCTCCGAGATACCCCCGCATCTCGGACTGCCGTCCGTCCACACCGACGCCTGGGACCCCTTCCTCGCCGCCTGCGACGAGACCGGCACCGTCATCGCCATGCACATCGGCTCGTCGAGCCGCATGCCGTCCACCTCCACGGACGCCCCGCCCGCCGTCGGCTCCACCATCACCTTCGCCAACTGCTGCTTCTCGATGGTCGACTGGCTGATGAGCGGCAAGTTCGAACGCTTCCCCAACCTCAAGATCATGTACGCGGAGGGGCAGATCGGCTGGATCCCCTACATCCTGGAGCGCGCCGACGTGGTCTGGGAGGAGAACCGTGGCTGGGGCGGCGTCGCCGACAAGGTCCACCGCCCGCCGTCCGAACTGTTCGCCGAGCACGTCCACGGCTGCTTCTTCGACGACGCCTTCGGGCTGCGCAACCTGGACTCCATCGGCGTGGGCAACGTGCTCTACGAGACGGACTACCCCCACTCCGACTCCACCTGGCCGAAGTCCCGCGAGGTCGGCGAGGCCCAGATGGGCCACCTGGACCCCGCCGTCGTGGAACGCATCGTCCGCGGCAACGCCATCGACCTGCTCGGTCTGACGCCGGACGGCCTGTGGGCCGGGGGCACACGGTGACGGGCGAGGCGGTGAGCGACAGGGCGACCGGCATGGCGTACGGCATCCAGCTCCCCGTCCAGTCCCAGTCCACCCTCTACACCGAGCCGTGGGAGACCGGCGCGGGCCCGGCCGACCTGGTCGCCGTCGCCCGCGCCGCCGACCGTGCCGGGTTCGCGTACGTCGCCTGCTGCGACCATGTCGCCATCCCACGCCGGCTGGCCGGGGCCATGAGCACCGTCTGGTACGACCCCGTCGCCACGCTCGCCCACCTCGCCGCCGTGACCGAGCGCGTCCGACTGCTCAGCCACGTCGCCGTGGTGGGCCTGCGGCACCCCCTCCTCACCGCCAAGCAGTACGCCACCCTCGATCACCTCAGCGGCGGCCGGCTGATCCTCGGCGTCGGCGCCGGACACGTACCGGAGGAGTTCGAGGCGCTCGGTGCCGACTTCCGGCGGCGCGGTGCCCTCCTGGACGAGACGATCGACGCCCTGCGTGCCGCACTCGGCCCCGAGGAGTTCCCCGAACACCATGGCAAGGCCTACGACTTCGAGGAACTGGGGCAGCGGCCCAGGCCCGCCCAGACCCGCGTCCCCCTCTGGGTCGGCGGCTCGTCGCCCGCCGCCGTACGCCGGGCCGCCCTCAAGGGCGACGGCTGGCTGCCCCAGGGCGACCCCAGGGACCGACTCCCCGCACAGATCGACCGCCTCCGCCGACTCCGCGGCGACAGCACCCCCCTCACCATCGGCGCCCTCACCGAACCCCTCTACGTCGGCACCCCCGCCTGGGACGTCGGCCACCGCACCCTCCACGGCCGCCCGGAGGCGATCGCCGAGTCCCTCGGCGCGTACGGGGCGATGGGCGTCCACCAGATCCAGGTCCGCTTCCGCTCCCGCGGCCGTACCGAACTCACGGACCAGATGGCGGCGTTCGGGGCGGAGGTGGCACCGCTGCTGCCGTCCGGCCAACCTGTCTGACAGCATTCATTGAATCTTTGAACATGTCCACGCCGAGCCGCGTATGTACGGACGTACGGACGACATGGCTCCGGCGGAAGGACACGATCACGTGCGATCCTCCCAGCGACTCTCCGTCGCCCTCGCCCGCTCCGACGGCGGGTGGCCGCCCGACGACTGGCCGGAGCAGGAAGATCCGTACGTCGGCCGGGTCGTGCGCCTGGCCCCGCCCTTCCGGATTCCGCGGGGCGTGGACGTGGTCGTCCTGCTCTGCGCGGATCCCGTGGCCGCACTGGCCGAACTGCTCGACGGGCCGGCCGCTGCGCGGGTGCCGGTGATCGTGGTCAGTGCCCGGCGGGACACGGACACGATCGTCGAGGTGTTCCGGCGGGGAGCGGGCTACCTGGTCGAGGACGACTACTGCGCCTGCATGCTGTCCTCGGCCGTCGTGGGGGCCACCGTCGGCCACACCTACCTCTCCCCGGCGGCCTGCGCCGCGCTGCGCGACGGGGCCCGGCGGCTGCCCCTGGGCGGCGAGGCGATGGAGCGGCTGCGCTCGCTGCTCTCGCCACGCGAACGCCAGATCATGGAGCTGCTGTCGACCGGTCTGGGCGCGCAGGAGATCGGGCTGCGATTACGCCTCAGCGAGAAGACCGTCCGCAACAACCTCAGCAACATCTACGCCAAGCTCGACGCGCGGGGCGGCACGGACGCGGTCCTGAGGTGGCTGGGAGCCACGCCCGTGCTTCGCACCTGAGAACTCCTCAGCGGCGGAGGGGAGTTGTCACGGCGCCGGGATTTCCGTCAGCGGGATCTCCACGTCGGAGACGCCGGCCCCGCCCTCGCCGAATCCGGGTTCCGCGCGGAGGCTCTTCGCCGAGTTCTGTATTCCGTTTGCCTGGGCGGTTCCGCATTTCACGTTGCGCAGCCAGAGCCGGCCGTCCGGAGTTCCGTTCTTGAGGAGCTGCGGATAGAAGACGTGCACGCTCGTGCCGCCCTCGCTCGGCGAGAAGAACACCTTCTGGCCGTCCTGCTCCTCCTTGTACGTGGCCTTGAGGAATCCGCTCACGTCGGTGCGCTTCTCGGACCACATGAAGAACCCGAGGTGGTCGGGTTGCACGGTGTCGGTCCGTGAGAAGTCGAATCCGGTACCGGTGTCGTCCCGCTTGAGGTCGATCTCCGTGGTGTTGAACTTGGCGCCGATCTCGAAGAACGAGTTCCCCAGCTTCGAGTCGGCGGAAGCGGTGAACCCGTCCTCGAGCGTGACGGACCTCGTCACCGACGCCGACACGCTGAAGGCCTTCGAGAGGGCGCTCGTCGAACCGCAGTTGTCGGTCACGGTGGAAACGCGCTTGTTGGACCCGAGGCTGTCCCTCTTGAACTGGACGTCGACGAATGCACAGTTGTCCAGCTTGGCGGCGTTCTGCGCGCAGTCCCTGGTCACTTCGGAGGGGGTGGCGGCACCCGCCTGGTTCATCAGCGGAACGGCCACCGCGATGGCCACCACCGGGGCCATGGCGATGACGACACGCTTCTTCTTGCTCCGGTGATGTCCCTTGCGGCTGGTCATGGGTGCGTCTCCTTGAAGGGGAAGAGAGAGGGGGGAAGGGGTAGGGATGCGGGAGGAAATGGCTGATGGGAGGGTTCCTCAGGAGTCCTCAGGAGTCCTCAGGAGTCCTCAGCAGTCCGTCAGGACGGGCTTGACCGCCCCGTCCGCGATGCCTGCGGACCCGGCGGCTCCCGGCAGGATGAGGGGTCCCTCGACGAGTTCCGAGGCCACGAAGTTCTTCTCCGGAGAGGGGTTCACGGCGAAGCTTCCGGGATCGGCGTCGAGCCGCACCCGCCATTCGCCGGTCATGCGCTGCATCTTCGGCGTGAACTCCATGTGCAGGACCTTGCCGACCGGAACCTCCCTGTTCTCCGTGTCACCCGCGGTCACCGACCTGACGGTCATGTCGGTCGTGCCCCTGTGCTTGAGCCAGGCCCCGCTCAGAAAGCCGAAGAGCCCGCCCCCGGCGCCCTGTTGGGTCGCGGTGTACTTTCCTGAGCCCTGGCCCACGGTGGCCTTCCAGGTGATCGACACCTTCGCCGGTTCGGTGGCGTTCGGCTCGCAGTTCGGGAAGTCGATCGAGGCCTTCTCCGTGGGGCCGTCGAACGTCTGGAAATTCGTCTCGACGTAGTCGCAGTTGTCGGACTCGTGACTCGGGCCGGCGATCGGGTGGCCGCCGAAGTCGAAGATGGACTGCGTTTTGCCGTTGAGTACCCTGGCCCTCTCGCACATCGTGATGATCTGCTCAGAGGTCTTCTCGTCGGCCGCGTTCGCCGACGGAAGAAGGGTGACGATGACGCCACCGGTCGCGAGAGCCGCGCCGATGGCGACATAACGGACCTTCTTGTTCTTCAGTCTCCTCTTTGCCACGGCTGCTCCATCCTTCTCGGGTTCTCCTTCTCGATGAAGGAATACTGGAGTTCCGCGGGCACGTCCGACAGGGTCAAATGTCCCTACGCGAGGGTCACTTGATGTGTGCTTGTGCAATCGGCCAGGAAGTGGGCACGTAAGCGATCACACAAGTAGGGCGTCGGTCGACGGTGGCGGACGGCGGCACGATCGTCGACACGGCCTCGTACGCAGGCCTGACCGGCATGGCGGCGGTTGCCGGTCTGCGCGGCGAGCAAGCACGCGAGCGCCGGGGCTCACCCAGGTGGCCGCGCTGGAGCGCGCGCCGTGGGGGAGCCGGGTCGACGTTGGGTGCCCCCGGCGCGATCGGGACCGTGAGTGAAGGTCCGCTTCCGCTTCGGCAGGCACTGAACTCGCGGACCGGCCGACGGCGTTCGGGGCCGGCGTCGCGTCGACGTGGTGAGCGCGCTCGGCGTCGGCGCCGGCCCTCCGTCTCCGTCAGGACTCGGGTGAGTGCTCGGCCGGTGGGGAGACGAGGTGGATGCCCGCCGGGTTTACGTCCGGGGCGTGGAACAGCGTGGGGAGGTCGTGGTGGGCGAGGCCGGCGAGTTCGATCGCGCTTTTCGCGACGGCGTGGGCGGCCCGAAGCGACTGCCCTTCACAGAGGGTGGCGTAGAACCTGGCCGCGTAGGCGATCGCATCCATGTCGCCGATGGAGGCGGACATACCGATGGCGAAGGGGACCGTGCCGATCAGCTTCTCCGCCTGCGCCGCCGACGCACAGGAGTTCAGTACGACCAGCACGGGCGGCTCGTCGACGGCGGTCAGGGCGCGGGCGAACGCCTCAGCCGTGACGGCGGCACCGTGATGGCGCCGGTCCAGGTCCTTTTCGAAGACGAGCAGGTCTTCGCTGCTGTGACCGGAGAAGTGGACGACGTGCGGCCGGAACCGGGTGAGCCCGGTGAGCAGGTGGTCCGTCGTCGCGGCGGGGTGCGGGTCCATCTCCACCCAGTCCCGGTGGGTGGCGTCCCGTACGCCGGCACGGATCCGCGACTGTTCCCGAGCGACCCGGAGTTCGCCTTCGGGGCCCGCTCCGAGCATGAGCAGGCGCAGCTTCTCCGGTTTGGGCGTGGGCAGTTCCTGAAACACGGCGTTCCCCCTGATGTCGGTGGCCGACGAGTGGCCCTGTGATGCCTTCCCGCCCCGGCCGCGTCCGTACCCCGGGTGAGAGGGAACCTCCGTCTGCCCGGCCGCCTCCATCCCGGTCAACCGTGCCTTGATCTCCAGCACCTCGCCGCCCAGTCCGGCGGCCTTGGCGCTCCACAGCCCGGCGCTGTGGGCGGCCAGATCGGCGCGGGCTTCATGGTGCGCGACGGATTCGGGCGAGGCGCTCATGCCGGCGTCCGCCGCACTGGACGCGAGCGACCGTGCCTTTGACGCGAGTGCCCGCTCGGTCGCTTCTCTTCGTCTGAATTCGGTTGCCTTGCGTTCCGCTTCCGCGTGTTCGACGCTCTTCTTCGCCAGTTCCATACGGAGGTTACTCGTGTTCATCGACTGCTTTCTCCCTCGGAACGATCTCTGGTGGACAGACGGCGACGGTTATGGAGAGCGGTGGATGGGCATCGAACAGCCATCTGCGATCCAGGGGGGCGTGGTAATGGATCCTTCAGAGGTTTTACGGGACATGGTGAGCGATGCCGATCCCGATGTCCTGCGTATTCTCGGCGACACCACGGGCGGTGACCATTCCTCGGACGCCACCGCGGACGTCTCGGCGAACACCGGCGGTCACGGCCATGGGCATGACTGGGGCGGCGATCTGGCGGCTTCGGGTGCCATCGTGACGCTCCTGACAACGGGACGCAGTGCTCAGAAGTTCCTGAGCCGCGCCTGGCGAAACCGCTACGGCACGCCGATTGCCCCGCCCGCCCCGCCCGGTCCGGCCCGGCCGGCCGGAGACGACGGTCCCGAGCCCGCCGAGCAGCTGTCCCAGGACCAGCTCGTGGCCTTCGCCAAGCGCCATGTCGTACGCCAGGCCCAGGTGGAGGAGAGTCTGCTGAGTCTCAGCGGATTTCTTCGCGAGCCGGAGCTGTCGGCCTGCCTGGTCTCGCTCAGGTATGCGGAAGGCGGCGTGTACCACGTCGCCGTCCGGGTCAAGGGCGGGCGGGCAGTGATCCACAAGTACCAGGTCCTGACCGAGGACTGAAAAGTCCCATGCAAAGCCACTGCGTAGAATCCGCTTCTCGGAAAGGGATCGTCCCATGGTTGATGGCCGGCAGCCGGGTGTGATGACCGCGCACCATCAGTTCGAGGTGGAGGTCCGGCTGAGATCGGGGGTGAGCGTCACGCTCCTCGTCGAGGACGTCCAGTTCCTGATGGCCCCCCACGCGCAGATGATCAAAATGCTCCAGGGCAAGAATCCGGTAGTACGGCATTTCTTCGCGCTGCAGAAATCCGGCCCGGTGGAGGTGATCTACAACCCCGGCCTCGCCTCGAACGCCGGGCACGCGGGTGAGGAGTTCGCGCTGGCGCTTCTGCCCGGGGTGATGCTCGGCAAGACATTCAGGTCGGTGAGCGGTAAGCGGAAGGGCAGCCGGACGGAGGTGCTGGACGGCCCGACGGGGCAGATCGTGCCGGGCTACTCCTACCACCCCATGGAGAAGGTCAGGGACAGCTTCGGAATCGTGGGCCAAGCGGGGAGCGCCGCGCTGCACGCGTTCCGAGGGTTCGAGAAGACCCGGGCGGCGTTCGACGATCTCATCATGTGGGCGGCCGGACTGCCCGGCAAGGGCTACTACATAGTCGAGAACGGCAAGCCTCACGTGCTGCCGGAGATCGAGCACGAGATCCGGTACCGGGACCTGGTCCGGGTGGACGGCTGACGCCGACAGGTCCTCCCTCTCCCCTTCCCTCTCCTTGTCCGCCGTCGCCCTTCATTGCTGACGACCCATCAGCTACCGTGCCGTCGCCACTTCCGAAGGAGGCGCGATGGGCAAGCTGGACGGACGTGTCGTCATCGTCACCGGTGCGGCGCGCGGGCAGGGAGAGCAGGAGGCGCGGCTCTTCGCCGAGGAGGGTGCGCGGGTCGTCGTAGCGGATGTCCTGGACGAGCAGGGCAGTTCTCTCGCCACCGAGTTGCGGACGCTGTACGTCCATCTCGACGTGGGTGAGGAGGCCGACTGGGCCGATGCCGTGGCGGCGGTGAAGCGGGCGTACGGGCGGATCGACGGGCTGGTCAACAACGCGGGCATTCTGCGCTTCAACGCCCTCGTCGACACCCCGCTGGACGAGTTCATGCAGGTGGTGCGGGTCAATCAGGTCGGCTGCTTCCTCGGCGTGAGGACCGTCGGGCCGGAGATGACGGACGGCGGCACCATCGTCAACACCGCCTCCTACACCGGCCTGACCGGCATGGCGGCCGTGGGCGCGTACGCCGCCACCAAGCACGCCATTGTCGGGCTGACGCGGGTTGCCGCGCTGGAGCTCGCCCCGCGCGGCATCCGTGTCAACGCCATGTGCCCCGGCGCGATCGACACGCCCATGTCCAACCCGGCCCGTCTCGACCCGGACGCCGACACCGAGGAGACCGCGCGGGCCCTGGACGCGTTGTACCGCAAGCTGGTGCCGCTCGGGCGGGTGGGACGCCCGGAGGAGGTGGCCCGGCTCGCTCTGTTCCTGTCCTGCGAGGACTCCTCCTACATCACCGGCCAGCCGTTCGTGATCGACGGTGGCTGGCTGGCCGGCGTCACCGTCATCTGACGAGTCGTCAGCTATTGACGCCTTCGGCGTGCGGTGCCACAGTCGGCGATCTGACGGGACATCAGATATCTAGGGAACCGGGGACGGTGAACCTCCTTGGAATTCGGGCTCTTTGTACAGGGATACGTCGGCAAGCGGGCCGAGACCGACCCCCTCGCCGAGCACAAGGCACTGATGGAGGAGACCGAGTACGTCATCCAGGCGGACCGGTCCGGCTTCAAGTACGCCTGGGCGTCGGAGCACCACTTCCTGGAGGAGTACTCCCACCTCTCCGCCAACGACGTCTTCCTCGGCTACCTCGCCCACGCCACCGACCGCATCCACCTCGGCTCCGGCATCTTCAACCCGCTCGCCCAGGTCAACCACCCGGTGAAGGTCGCCGAGAAGGTCGCCATGCTCGACCACCTCACCGACAACCGCTTCGAGTTCGGCAGCGGACGCGGCGCCGGCTCGCACGAGATCCTCGGCTTCCTCCCCGGCATCACCGACATGAACTACACGAAGGAGATCTGGGAGGAGACCATCGCCGAGTTCCCCAAGATGTGGCTCCAGGACGAGTACGTCGGCTTCCAGGGCAAGCACTGGCAGCTCCCGCCCAGGAAGGTGCTGCCCAAGCCGCACGGGGGCAGCCACCCCGCGATGTGGTACGCCGCCGGGTCGCCGCCGTCGTACGCGATGGCCGCCCGCAAGGGGCTCGGGGTGCTCGGATTCAGCATCCAGAAGGTCGCCGACATGGAGTGGGTGCTGGAGCAGTACAAGACGGCGATCGTGAACGCCGAACCGATCGGCGACTTCGTCAACGACAACGTGATGGTGACGACGACGGCGATCTGCGCGCCCACCCACGACGAGGCGATCCGGATCGCGGTGAGCGGCGGGCTGCACTACCTGCCGTCGCTGGTCTTCCGGTACCACGACACCTTCCCCCGTCCCGAGGGGTTCCCCGAGTGGCCGGAGACGCTGCCCGAGTACACCCCCGAGTTCGTCGAACTCCTCGTCGAGGAGGAGCTGCTGATCTGCGGCGACCCGGACGAGGTGCTGCGGCAGTGCAAGCGGTGGGAGCAGGCCGGAGCCGACCAGCTGAGCTTCGGACTCCCGGTCGGAGTGCCGAAGGAGGAGACGCTGCAGACGATCCGGCTGATCGGGGAGCACGTGATCCCGAAGATCGACACGGATCCGGTGCACCGGACCACGAGGTTCCGCCGAGCCGGGGCCTGAGCCGGCGCCCGAGCACCCCCGTCGATCGCCGATCGCCGTCGATCCCCCGGAGTCGAGGAGGCAGCACCCCCATGTTCGATCACGTCATCCGAGGCGCGACCGTCGTCGACGGGACGGGGGCGCCGGCCCGTATCGCCGACGTCGGGGTCAGGGACGGCCGTATCGCCGCCGTAGGGCGGATCACCGGGGCGGCGCGCACGAGCGAGGACGCCGCAGGACTGGTCCTCGCGCCCGGGTTCGTCGATCCGCACACGCACTACGACGCCCAGCTGTTCTGGGACCCCTACGCCACCCCGTCCCTGAACCACGGGGTGACGACCGTCGCCGCCGGGAACTGCGGCTTCACCCTCGCCCCCCTGAACCCCTCCCGTCCCGACGACGCCGACTACACCCGCCGCATGATGTCCAAGGTGGAGGGCATGTCGCTGGTGGCGTTGGAGGAGGGGGCGCCGTGGAGCTGGCACTCCTTCGGGGAGTACCTGGACGCCCTGGAGGGGCGGATCGCGGTCAACGCCGGATTCATGGTGGGGCACTGCGCCCTGCGGCGGTACGTGATGGGCCCGGACGCCGTCGGCGGGCAGCCGAGCGAGGAGCAGCTCGCGCGGATCGTGGGGCTGCTGCACGAGGCGATGGACGCCGGCGCCTGGGGCTTCTCCACCACGCAGTCCTCCACCCACTCCGACGGCGACGGGCAGCCGGTCGCCTCCCGGCACGCCCGCCCGGCGGAGCTGCTGGCGATGGCGAAGGCGGTCGGCGAGCACGAGGGCACACAGATCGAGGCGATCGTCGCGGGCTGCCTGGACCAGTTCAGCGACGCCGAGATCGACCTGTTCGCCGAGCTGAGCGCGGCGGCCGGACGCCCCCTGAACTGGAACGTCCTCACCATCGACGCGTCCGTCCCCGAGCGGGTGCCCAGGCAGCTCGCGGCGAGCGAGCGGGCACGCAAGGCGGGCGGCCGGGTGGTCGCCCTGACCATGCCGATCCTCACGCCGATGAACATGTCCCTCGGCACGTTCTGCGCCCTGAACCTGATCCCCGGCTGGGGCCCGGTCCTCGGACTGCCGGTCCCGGAGCGCATCGCCCGCCTGCGTGACCCGCAGGTCCGGGCGGAGCTGCTCGGGCGCGCGGACTCCAAGGAGGCGGGCGTGTTCCGGCGGCTGGCGGACTTCGGCCGGTACGTCATCGGCGACACGTACAGCGAGGCGAACCGCGGCCTGTCCGGCCGGGTGGTGAAGGACATCGCGGCGGAACGCGGCCTGGACCCCTTCAGCTGCCTGGTGGAGATCTGCGCGGCCGACGAACTGCGTACGGTCCTGTGGCCCATGCCGCCGGACAACGACCCCGCGTCCTGGGCGCTGCGCGCCGAGACCTGGCAGCACGAGGACGTGCTGCTCGGCGGCTCCGACGCCGGCGCGCACCTGGACCGCATGTGCGGGGCGCCGTACACGACCCGGTTCCTCGGGGACTGTCTGCGCGGGCGGAAGCTCGTCGGGCTCGAACAGGCGGTGAGGATGCTGACGGACGACCCGGCGCGGCTGTTCGGGCTGCGGGGGCGGGGCCGGATCGAGGAGGGCTTCCACGCCGACCTCGTCCTCTTCGACCCCGAGCGGATCGAGGCGGGCCCGGCGACCCTCGTGCACGACCTGCCCGGCGACAGCCCGCGGCTGGACTCCAGGGCGCTCGGTGTGCGGGCGGTCTGGGTCAACGGGGTGGCGGCGATCCGCGACGACGTGGTGACCGGTGCCGTACCGGGGAAGGTGCTGCGCTCGGGGCGGGACACGCGGACGGTGGGCACCCGGTGAACGAGCACGGTGAGTCTCCGGTGAACAAGCACGGCCGGCATCCGGTGAACCAGCGGCTGTTCGTCGGCGGCCGGTGGGCCGAGCCGGACGGCGGTCACTACGAGGTGACCGATCCGGCGACCGAGGACACCGTCGGATGGGCGCCGGAGGCCTCGCGGGACCAGGTGCTGGCGGCCTGCGCCGCGGCCCGCGAGGCCTTCGGTCCGTGGTCGCGTACGGCACCCGGGGAGCGGGCGGCGGTGCTGGCGCGGGCGGCGGACGTCATCCGCGGCCACCTCGTGCCGTACGCCGAACTCGCGCAGGCCGAGACCGGCGCGACGACGGCGACCGCGCGGGCCATGCAGGTCGGCGTCGGGGCCGCCCGTTTCCGGCGGTACGCGCGCGTGGAGCCCGCCGAGTGGGCGATCGAGCCGCAGATCAACGAGGCGGGCCCGATGGGGCGGGCCGGCGTGATGGGCGCGCTGGCCGTCCGCCAGCCCGTCGGCGTCGTCGCCTGCATCACCTCGTACAACAACCCGTGGGCGAACCCGGCGGGCAAGATCGCCCCGGCGCTCGCGATGGGCAACACGGTCGTCGTCAAGCCCGCCCCGCAGGACCCGCTGTCCGTCTACCGGATGGCGGAGGCGCTGGAGGCGGCGGGTGTGCCGCGCGGGGTGGTGAACGTGGTCTCCGGCCGCTCGGTGGAGGTGGGGGAGACGGTGGTGGCGTCCCCGGACGTCGACATGGTGAGCTTCACCGGCTCCACGGCGGTGGGGCAGCGCATCGCCGAGGTGTGCGGGAGGTCGATGAAGCGCCAGCTCATGGAACTCGGCGGCAAGGGCGCGGCCCTGGTCCTCGACGACGCCGACATCGGCTCGGCCGTGGCCGGCATCGGAACGACGTTCTCCTTCTACAGCGGCCAGATCTGCACCGCCCCGACCCGCGTACTGGCCCAACGGGGCGTCTACGACCGCCTGGTGGACGGCCTCACGGCATACGCCCGCCGCCTGAAGGTCGGCGACCCGCGCGACCCGGACACGGTGGTCGGCCCGCTGATCTCGGCGGCCCACCGCGACCGGGTGGAGTCCTACGTGGAACTGGGGCGCAAGGAGGGCGCGGTGGTCGTGACGGGAGGCGAACGCCCGCCGCTGGACCGGGGATTCCACTACCGCCCCACCCTCCTCGCCGACTGTACGAACGACATGCGGGTGGCCCGCGAGGAGATCTTCGGCCCGGTCGTCGTCGTCATCCCCTTCGACGACGACGAGGAAGGCGTCACGCTGGCCAACGACAGCGACTACGGCCTCATCGACTACGTCTGGTCCGGCGACATCGCACGCGCCTTCCGCCTCGCCCGCCGCCTGCGCGCCGGAGGCGTCGGCATCAACACGGTCGGCCGCAACATGGAGGCCCCGTTCGGCGGCTTCAAGAGGAGCGGGGTCGGCCGCGACGTCGGCTCGTACGCGCTGCACGCGTACAGCGAGGTGCAGTCGCTCGTGTGGCCGGGGTGAGCGTTTCCTGACTTTCGCAGGGCCTCTGACAACCGCTACCCGTCCAGATCCACCCGCACCGTCAGCAGGTTCGTGCCCAGGGCCCGTACCGCCGCGCTGTTGAACCGTGGCAGGCCGCGCAGGCGGGCGACCGCGTCGTCGTCGGGCAGGAGATGCGCCGTGCCCGCGTGCCACCGTCCGCCGATCCGCACCCGCACGCGCGGATCGGCCTTGATGTTGCGGACGTACTGGGACAGCTCCCCGAACTCCGACACGAGCCAGAAGACGTTCCCGACACGTCGCCCTCCCACCGGTGTCTGCCGGGGCAGCCCGGACGTGCGGCCGGTCGTCTCGATGACGGTCTGGAAGGGGAGGCGGCGGAGCAGCGGGTTGAAACGGCGCTGGACGGCGGTGGTGGCGCGGAATCGGCGGTCGTTGAGGCGGGACATCGTCGGTGCGGCTCCTTCACACAAAGGGCTCGAACTGTTGCTTCAATGGTCTCGGATGCGCGAGCGACGAAGACGGGTGGCTGCGGATGCGGGTCGTGACCTGGAACCTGTGGTGGCGGTTCGGACCGTGGGAGGCCCGGCAGAAGGCGATCCTGTCGGTCCTGCGGGACCTGGACCCCGATGTCGTCGGCCTCCAGGAGGTGTGGGCCGCCGGTGGGGAGAACCTCGCCGAGTGGCTCGCCGGTGAGCTGGGACTGCACGCGGCCTGGGCGCCGTCCCACGCCCCCGAGCGGTGGCAGCGGCGGATCGGCGACGCGTCGGTGGGAATCGGCAACGCGGTACTCAGCCGCTGGCCGGTGGTGGCCCAGGACGTCCTCCCCCTCCCGGCGCCCGCCGAGGTCGCCGACGGCCGCCTGGCCCTCCACGCCCGCCTCGCGGCGCCCGACCACGACATCCCCTTCTTCACCACCCACCTCACGTCCCAGCTCCACGCCTCCGCGGTGCGCTGCCGCCAGGTCACCGCCCTCGCCGAGTTCATCGCCCGGCACCGCGACGGCACCCCGTTCCCACCCGTCGTCACCGGCGATTTCAACGCCTGGCCCGACTCCGACGAGATCCGCCTCTTCGGCGGCCACAGGACGGCCCCGCCCGTCCCCCGCCAGGTGTTCCTCGACGCCTGGGAGTACGCCGACCCGACGGCCCCGTCAGCCACCTGGGACGCGGCGAACCCGTCTGTGGCGGCGGGCGGCATGCCCAGCGCGCGTATCGACTACATCCACATCGGCATGGGCGGACTCGGTGAGGTGGATGGTGGCGGGGGAGGCGGATATGTGGACGCAGGCGTCGCCTTCTTGGCAGTAGGACGACTTCTGCCAGCTTGGCGGGGTCATGTCGGCTCCTTCAGAGGCTCTGGGCGACGGCGTGGATCAGATCCCGGGATTTCTCGGCGCTGAGGGCAGTGATCTCCACGATGTCGAGAAGGTTCCGGTACTTCTGGAGGTGTGCCTCGGCGTCGAGCAGCAGCGGGCCGTGGAACTGGTCGAGTTGAGCGGTGTCGAGCTGGGGTACGGCGCCGTACAAGTAGTTGATGGACTGGCCCGACCCGGGGAACGCGCCGATCCCGAACGGGATCACACGAATGGCGATGTGCTCTCGTTCGCTCATGTCGAGAAGGTGCCGCAACTGGGCTCGGGCCACGTCCCGGCCACCGACCCCCATATGCAGGGCTGCCTCGTGGACGACTGTGCTGTACGGGGTTGGGTCGGCGCTGTAGAGCACGCCCTGCCGCTTGACCCGATGGGTAACGCGGTGCTCGACCTCGGGCGGTGTAGGTGTGGGGATGACGTGGCTGAAGATCTCCCGCGCGTGATCGGCAGTCTGCAGCAGACCCGGCATGTGGGACGTGTATGCCGTCCGTATGGCGATGGAGTGATGTTCCAGTTCGGCGAGGTCGAGGAGCCCCGAGGGCAACACTTCCCGGTACGACTCCCACCAGCCGAGTGTCTTCTCGCTCGCCATCCCGACCAAGGCATCCACGAATGCCTGGTCAGGGCAGGAGTAGATGCGGGCAAGCGACCTGATGCGTTCGGGGCTCACCCCGAACCGGCCTGACTCCACATTGCTGAGCTGGCCCTGACTTGTACCCAGCGTGCGCGCGGCGTCGGTCGCCGTCATGCCCGCGCGCTCGCGCATCTTGCGCAGCTCCACGGCGAGCCGGAGGCGCCGGGCCGTCAGAGGTGGTCTTGCCGGCACGTCAATTCCTTCCGGATGCATGTTCCATCAGGTCGCTCACCCGAGTGGGAAATGAGCACAAGTATCTCCGTGTCCCGCAAATGACATTTGCGATGCTCTACCTTCTTGCTCAGGCGCCCCTCCTGGAAGCGCACCGTGGGACGCCACGGCAGAGCCACCAGGCACCTTTCCAACTCCCCTCAGTGAACGGAGACTTCTCATGGCCACCGTATCCCCGCCCTGGAACTACACCCTGCACCTCCCGCGAGATCCACGCGCACCGGGTATCGCGAGGGGCGCCCTGCGTCTCATCCTCGCCGCTCACGAGCTGCCCGAGCTGACCCGCACCGCGGAGCTGCTCGCCGCGGAACTGCTGACGAACTCGCACCGCCACACGACCGGCCTCTACGCCTTAAGGGTCCTGTCGCCTGAGCCCGGCCGGGTCCGCGTCGCCGTATGGGACACGGACCCGAGGGTCCCGCCCGGCTTCTCGCAGGACAAGGGGACCTCGCCCCCGGACGCCGAACACGGCAGGGGCCTGCACCTGGTACGGGCCTGCGCGGACGAGGTCGGAGTGTCCGTGCTCGGACACCTGGGGGAGTCGAAGGGCGGCAAGCTGTTGTGGGCGGACTGCGGGGGCGGGGCGGCGTGGTGAAACGTGAGCCGCCCGTGCCGTACGGGCACGGTCATACTGGAAGTCGGAGCCACGCCCTCCCACCAGGAGCAGATCGTGAGCGCACAGCCCGAGCACGGCTGGGGAGCGATGCCCCTCCCGGAGATCCGCACGGTGGACGACTTGCGGGGTGCGCTCAGCCGCTACGGCTTTCCTGGCGACCGGGAGCGCTTCGAGGAGGAACTGGCGGCTGCCATAGGAGCGGCCCCCACGAACGACTTCGAGGGCGCCGCAGCCGTCGTCCGGGCCTACCGGCATCGGATGCTGATCAGGAACTCGCCGGAGATCATGGCTGTTCTGGAGGACGCACGGGCCGAAGGCGGCGGTACGTGAACGGAGTCGGACCTCGCCCGCTAGCGCTGACCGCTGTGCCGTTGCCCCGAGGCCGCTGTACGCCTGACGCGATGGACACCCGCTGCCGGTGAGGACGTCCTGGCACTGCCAGGAGACCGAGCCTTCCGGCGACCGCTGTCAACGTGGAGAAGCAGCAGCATGCGGACCGCGCGGCCACCGTCCACACAAGCTGGGATCAGGTCCTTGGTTTGCCAATGATGTTCAGCTCTCGCACCCCGTGATGTCGTCCTCGCAGTCCTGTACGTCCTCGGCGGCGACGGTGTTGAGTCGCCAGAGGACGATGCCGTCGGTGTCCCGGTTCGGTGGTGTGATCCGAGCGGTGACGGGGGCGCCTGCCGGGACGTTGAATTGGTCCGCCTCACGGTCGCCGCATTCCAGCTCCCATTCGCTCTCCGTCTCGCCCCGTATCAGGGTCACTGTGAGCGTGTTCGGCGCGGGGGTCTGGCAAGCGATGTCGAATGTATAGGGCCTATCACCCGGCGTCGTAAACGTCCTGTTCAGACCCTTTGCCAGGGATGCTGTGCCCGAGTCCTCGCGGGAGGTGCTGTCGAGTTCGACTGCGTTCAGGGCGCGAGTGGCCCGTTCCATTGCCTCTTCCTGGTCTTCCTTGCCATCCCAGGTCGGTGCCTGCGATGCGGATGGGGTCTCTCCGTTCCCGGGTTCCTCGGGCTCTTGCTTCCGCTCCGTACAGGCTCCGGTAAGGGCAATGAGAGAAAGGAGAAGGGCGAGGACGGAAGGGTGGCGTGCGCGCATGGGGCTCCAGTCGGGTGTGCCGTGTGGCGCCGCCTCCGGAGAGGAGCGCCACACGCTGGTGAGAGCTAGCCTCGATCTTGCGTGACGGTCCGCCGACGGAGTCGGTGGACCGTTTTCGTGCTGTGGGCTGAGGCTGGGCAGGTTGAGGGCCCGAGTGTCGTCTC
>NZ_JARGEF010000086.1:0-29619 GCF_033794725.1 Streptomyces sp. ID05-39B
CACTGGCCGAGTAGGTCAGGAAGGTGCGCCCGTTGCGATACAGCGGCTCAGGGCCCTCGTTGACCGGGCCGCCCTGGGTCTCCCAGCTCAGCGTGGGGCGTGGTGAGCGGGACACCGTCGCGAGGGGAGCGCGGCTGTACGAGGCGGCGCGGGCAGTCGTCGGTGATCACGGGAGGGCGGTGGAGGCGGTACGGGCGGCACTGAAGCCGATCCATGACGAGGCGGTGAAACGGGAGCTCGACGCCATCCCCGTCGCCAGGCTGCAGGACGTCACCGAAGGACGGCTGCGGCTGGGGAGCGTCGAGGAGAGCGGACTGCGCACCCTGGGCAGCGTGCTCGAAGCGGGCCCCTACCGGTTGCGGCAGATTCCCGGTGTCGGGCAGCGCACCGTCGACCAGGTGCTCGCCGCCGCCCGCCGGCTCTCCGAGGCCGTGCACGAGACCGTGGCCGTCCATATCGACGTGGACCGGCCGGAACCGCGCACCACCGCGCTCGTCAGGGCCCTGCACGTCCTGGTGGAGGCCGGCCCGGACGCCCGGCGTGCGGTCGACAAGGCCGCCGTCCTGACGGAACGTCTCGGTCCGTTGCTGACCGACGCGAGGCCCGCCGCCGGACGGGTCCGGATGCTTCTGGCCGGCCGGGAGAAGAAGGCTCGCGCGTGGGCGGCGGTTGCCGAGACCCGGTCGCTGGTGGACGAGGCGGAACAGGGGGGCCTGCCCGAGCTGTTCGCACAGGCGTCGGTGGACCTGCTCCGGGGGCTCTCGCCCGACGTCGCGGCCTGGGTGGACTTCGAACTCCGCTCCGCCGAGTACTACAGCCTGCTTGCGGAGATCTCGGGGCGGCTGCCGGAAGCGGCCGCCGCCGAGGGTTTCCTGCCGGACGAGGTCGCGGAGCGGGTACGGACCCAGCACCTCGACGACACGCACCGGCGAGTCTCCCTGCGCGGGTACCAGGCGTTCGGCGCGCGGTTCGCGCTTGCGCAGCGCAAGGTGATACTCGGCGACGAGATGGGCCTCGGAAAGACCATCCAGGCGATCGCCGTCCTCGCCCACCTGGCCGCCGAGGGGCAGAGCCACTTCATGGTCGTCTGCCCGGCGAGCGTCCTCGTGAACTGGACACGGGAGATCGAGGCCCGCAGCGCCCTGCGCGTCATGGTGCTCCATGGTCCCGACCGGCACCACGCGTTCGCCGACTGGAAGGGACGGGGCGGCGTCGGGGTGACCACCTTCGACGCGCTGCGCGGCTTTCCCGCTCCGGGCGGCGGTGAGGTAGGCCTGCTGGTCGTCGACGAAGCACACACCGTGAAGAACCCGAAGGCCAAACGGTCCCAAGCGGTCGGCCTGTGGACGGAGCGTTGCGAGCGCGCCCTCTTCATGACCGGAACGCCGATGGAGAACAGGGTCGTGGAGTTCCGCAACCTGGTGCGGATGCTCGACGGCGGTGTCGCGGAATCCCTCGGTGAACGGGACGCGTTGGCCGGATCGGTCGCCTTCCGCAAGGCCGTGGCCCCGGTCTACCTGCGGCGCAACCAGGAGGACGTGCTGACCGAACTCCCGAGTCTCCAGCAGACCGACGAGTGGGAGGAACTGAGCGCGTCTGACGAGGAGGCGTACCGCGAAGCCGTACGGGCCGGCAACTTCATGGCGATGCGCAGAGCCGCGTACATGCGCCCCGAGAAGTCGGCCAAACTGGACCGGCTCCGGGAGATCGTCCAGGAGGCATGCGAGAACGGCCAGAAGACGGTGGTCTTCTCCAATTTCAAGGACGTACTGGGCGTGGTGGAGGAGGCCCTCGTGGCCGGAACCACCGGCGCCGTTCCGGTGTTCGGTCCGCTGACCGGCGGCATCCCGGCCGGGCGTCGCCAGGAGATCGTCGACGACTTCGCCGGTCTCCAGGGCGCCGCGGTACTCCTGGGGCAGATCCAGGCAGCGGGCGTCGGCCTCAACATGCAGGCCGCCTCCGTGGTCGTCATCTGCGAACCCCAGATCAAGCCGACCATCGAGCATCAGGCGGTGGCCCGGGCCCACCGTATGGGCCAGGTCAGGCCGGTTCGCGTGCACCGTCTCCTCGCCACCGGGGGCGTGGACGAACGCCTGGTGAGGATGCTGGAGGCCAAGACCCGCCTGTTCGATGCCTACGCCCGCCGCAGCGCCGTGGCCGAAGCCACCCCGGATGCGGTCGACGTGTCGGACACCGAACTGGCACGCCGGATCGTCGAGGAGGAACAGGCGCGTCTGGGTCTGACGGACGAGAGGCTCATACCGGCCGAGTGAATCGGGCACAGCCAGGCGATGGGCCCGACTTCACCAACTCGACGAGTACGGACGCCGGTACGGTGTCGAGCCGGTGGCCGGTACGACTCCGCTGGAGTGAGGGCATGTACGAGTTCCATGGCTGGTTCGGTATCTCGCAGGACCCGTACGAGGACGATCCGCAGGCGCTGAAGGCGGGTGTCGAGGAGCTGCGTGAGCGGATCGGCGCGGTCCAGTGGTCCTCCAGCTGCAAGGTCGTGCTCGACGTCTTCAACGGGCTGGACGTCGTCACGGCCACCGGTCACACGAACCACATCGGCTACGAGGCAGGGCAGCTGGACGAACTGGTGGCGTACATCGCGCGCCGCTTCCCCGGCTCCTGGGGGATGCTCTACGACCGCTCGGACGACGGCGACATCCAAAACGCCGGCAACGCGTTCCGGGTGCGCGTCATGCGCAGGGGGACCGTGGAGGAGCGCCTGGATCCGTTCCTCTCGCCGTGCAACCCGGTGATCGAGGACTGACCGAGGCCGCCGTTCCTCTCGTCCCGTCAGGCGTACGTCAGGCGTAGGTCCGGCGACCGGATCGTCGTATTCGTGCCCGCCGTACCGCCCCCGCGCGTACCGCGCTTACCATGCGCCCAGTCGTACGTCAGTTCTGCATCGCCGTGTGCAGCCTGGTGCGGCCCGCCCCGCCCGCCGTCTGAGCCAGGAGCACGGAACTCGTGTCCATACCCCCGCCCCCCGGGCCCCAGCAGCCTCAGGACCCGTACGGGCCTCCGCAGCCGCAGGGTCCCGGCCCCTATCCGCAGCAGCCGTACGGCCCGCAGGCGCCCCAGGGGACGTACCCGGGGGCGCCGTACGCGGTCTGGGGGCAGGGGTATCTGCCGCTCAACCGGCCCGCGCCGGTCAACGGGGTCGCGATCGCCGCGCTCGTCCTCGGCGTGCTGTGCTTCCTGCCGGCCGTCGGTCTGGTGCTCGGCGTCATCGCGCTGCTGCAGATCAGGAAGCGGGGGGAGCGTGGCACGGGCATGGCGGTCGGCGGGGCCGTGCTGTCCTCGCTCGGGCTCGCGCTGTGGGTGGTGATGCTGGCCACCGGGGGCGCCTCCTCGTTCTGGGAGGGCTTCAAGGAGGGCGCCAAGGCCAACTCCAGCCTCTCCCTGGCCAAGGGCGACTGCTTCGACGTGCCGGGCGACTCCGTCGAGGAGGACGTGTACGACGTCGACACGGTGGACTGCGCGGGTGAGCACGAGGGCGAGGTGTTCGGCACCGTCCAGCTGTCCGGCGGGAGTTACCCGGGCGACGCAGCGGTGGCGGACGAGGCCGAGGACAAGTGCTACACCCTCGGCTCCCAGTACACCTTGGACACCTGGATGCTGACCGACGAGATCGACCACTATCACCTCACGCCCACCCGGGACAGCTGGGAGTGGGGTGACCGTCAGATCGCCTGCTTCTTCGGCCACACCGACGAGCGGTCCACGCTGACCGGCTCGCTGCGCTCCGACGCCACGACGCTGACCGTCGATCAACTGACCTTCCTGAAGGCCGTGAACGCCGTCGACGAGGCGCTCTACGAGGAGCCCGAGGACTACGCCGAGGACGACCTGGCCGCCAACAAGGCCTGGGCCGGCGATGTGGCGGACGTGACCGCCGGGCAGGCCGGGGCGCTCGATAGGCACACCTGGCAGTCGGCCGCCCGACAGCCCGTCGCCGACCTGGTGAAGGCCATGCGCGAAGCCGGCAAGGAGTGGACGGCGGCGTCGACGGCCGCGGACGTGGACACCTTCTACGAGCACTACGACACCGCCTACTCCTCCGTCTACGGCGACGAGACCGTCACCGCCCGCGAGGCTCTGGGGCTCGCCTCCACCCCGCCCACGTTCGAGGATGACAGCGAGGGCGGGAGCACCGGAGGAAGTGGCGACGGCCTGGACGTGTGATCGCCTCCATAGCGGGGAGAAACTGCCTGCGTAAAGCCCTTCCCCGGGATAAGTCATCACATCGAGTGATTCTCTGGCCTTTGCTTGCACAGGACAACTGATGGTTGCCACGCTGTAGCTGTCTGTACAACCTGATGGGAGCGGCCAGTGACATTCGGTGAGCAGCCTGCGTACCTGCGGGTCGCGGGCGATCTCCGCAAGCAGATCGTCGACGGCTCGCTGCCACCGCACACCCGCCTCCCGTCCCAGGCCCGCATCCGCGAGGAGTACGGCGTCTCCGACACGGTCGCGCTGGAGGCGCGCAAGGTGCTGATGGCCGAGGGCCTGGTCGAGGGCCGTTCCGGTTCGGGGACGTATGTGCGCGAGCGGCCCGTGCCACGCCGGATCGCCCGCTCCGGGTACCGCCCGGAGACCGGCGCGACGCCCTTCCGGCAGGAGCAGGCCGACGCCGGGGCGCGTGGCACCTGGGAGTCGCGCAGCGAGCAGGCGGAGGCGAGCCTGGCGGTCGCCGAGCGGCTGGCCGTCAAGCCCGGTGACCGCGTGATGTGCACGCGCTACGTGTTCCGGGAGGCCGGCGAGGCGATGATGCTCTCCACCTCCTGGGAGCCCCTCGCCGTCACCGGCCGCACGCCCGTCATGCTGCCCGAGGAGGGACCGCTCGGCGGCATGGGCGTCGTCGAGCGGATGCGCGCCATCGACGTGATCGTGGACAACGTCACCGAGGAGGTCGGCGCCCGTCCCGGCCTCGCCGAGGAACTCCTCGCCCTCGGAGGCGTACCGGGGCATGTCGTCCTGGTCGTCCAGCGCACGTACTACGCCTCGGGCCGGCCGGTCGAGACGGCCGACGTGGTCATCCCCGCCGACCGCTACCAGGTCGCCTACCACCTGCCGGTGAGGTGACGCCGCCGACCGCCCCGCCGCGGGGGTGAAGCGGCGCACACCCTTGCGGCAGCGGCGCACACCCCCGTGGCAGTTGCCCCGGGAAACACCAGGCGCCACGGTCTGGCGGAGGGCGTCGGAATCCGGTCGTTTCCGTACGTTCCCGCAGGTCGCCCGCCAGATGCCCGGCAGCGCGCCGACCGGAGGCATCGCGTCGCGCGGGCGGCGCGTTCGGCCCCGTGCGCCCCCTGCGCCTTGGCTGGTTGCGTACCTGTTTGTGAAAAGCCGTGTTCGCTCCGTAAAGGTTGGGCGTACGCTCGGGCATATGCGGATTGCGGTTTCCTCAGAGGGCGGGACGCGGGTCGCGCCGCGGACGGGATCCGACCCGGCCGGCGCGAGAAGGGGGCGTGGGGCGCAATGAACGAGAGCACCGTGTCGCTGCCCTGGCTCGTCATACGCCAGGACGACAACGGCAATCGCTACCGCGTCGGCCGGTACGCGACGCGCGACGAGGCCCAGAAGATCGCGGACAGCCTCGACCACCGCGGCCACAAACAGCTCTACTGGGTCGAACGCCTCGGGCAGAACGGCGACGGCGTACGCGACTGAACGCGGACGCGCCCGGGACGGCGTACGGACCTGACGTCCCGGACCGTTGCCACCTGGCCGCTCCCGTAGGCTCCGGCGCATGACGGAACGGATCGTGGTGGTCGGAGCCGCCCTTCTCGACGGCGACCGCCTGCTCGCCGCACGCCGCAGCGCGCCCCCCGAACTCGCCGGACGCTGGGAACTGCCCGGTGGCAAGGTCGAGCCGGGCGAACTGCCCGAGGATGCCCTCGTCCGCGAACTGCGCGAGGAACTCGGCGTCGACGCGCGGACCGGGGAGCGCGTCCCGGGGGAGTGGCCGCTGAGGCAGCCCTACGTCCTGCACGTGTGGACCGCCCGCCTTCAGCCCGACTCCGCCGCTCCAGCCACCCTCCAGGACCACGACGCTCTGCGCTGGCTCACGCCCGAGGAGATCTGGGACGTCGACTGGCTCGACCAGGACGTCCCGGCCGTACGGGAAGTCGCCGCGCGGCTGGTGGCCGGCACGGCTGCCGGGGCCGGACGGTCGCCCCGGGCGGCGGCCGACCGGGACTGACCGATCCCCCGTCGCACCCCCCGGCACGCCGCGCCCCGCACTCCCGCACTCCCTGCCTCCGTGAGCCGCCTCGCGGGGTACTGCGTCCCGGATATCGGGTATGTCCCCATTGATCCCACGAAACCGGATATGGGTGGGTATTTCGCTGGCCTGGGAAGTGATCGGCGTGATCGACACCGAAGGCGACTGCGCCGAGTGGACGTTCCCCGCGGAACCCGGCGCCGTGCGCAACGCCCGCGCCGCGGTACGGGGGCAGTTGCGCGGCTGGGGCCTCGACAGCCTCGGTGACCTCGCCGCCCTGCTGGTCAGCGAACTCGTGACGAACGCCCTGCGGCACGCCACCGGTCCCATCGGGGTCCGCCTGGTGCGGCCCGTCGGTCTACCCGCGGTGCTCCTCGTGGAGGTCTCCGACCCGGTCCCGGAACCTCCGCGAGAGCGTGCCGCCCGGCCCGAGGACGAGAGCGGCCGCGGCCTGCAACTGGTCGCCTCCTCCTCGCGCCGCTGGGGGAGCAGGCCCGACAGCCCTGGCAAGACGGTGTGGTTCGAACTAGCGGTCCCCGGTTGACATCCACCGGGTCCCGAGACCGGGACCGAGCGACGGGCACCGAACGACGCAGACCGAACGACGCAGACTGAGCGACGGGCGCCGAACGACGGGCGCCGAACGACGGGCGCCGAGCGACGCAGACCCAGCGACCCGGAGACCGACGACCGAGACCGGGAACCGGGCTCGGAGCGAGGACGGGAACGCGCCGGGGACCGGGGCGTCGGCGGTCCGGCCCCGTCCGTGCGGACATCAGTCCGGCGACCCGTGCCGTCAGGTGTGGTTCGACGACGTGTCCGCTGGTTAGAAGACTGGAAGTGTTGTCACGGGACGGTCCGAAAAAAGCCTGGACCGTGCTGTGATCGTGAACACCGTGTCGTGCGGCGCCGTAGTGCTGGATACTGCGGGCAGCCGCAACCGGTGACCGGTGCCGGGCGCGGTGAGCTGGAGGGGACGGTTCGCGTGAGCGAGATACCAGCGAAGGCCACGGAGTCCGAGGACCCGTCGGACGGCGCGAGGGCGGAGACCGCGAGTGCGCTCGCGTACGACGCCGGACACACCCTTGCCGACGGCCAGGGGGGCGAGGGTGGCGAGAGTGAGGTGCCGGCCGGCGACGCCCTGTGGCAGAGCAGTCCGCCCGGCTCCATCTACGACTACATCAAGGTCGCCTCCTTCTCGATCGGCCCCGACGGTCTCGTCGACCAGTGGAGCCTGCGCGCCGAGCAGATCTTCGGCATCCGTGCCGACCGGGCCGTCGGCATGGACCCCATCGACGCGTTCGTCGACCCCGACCGGCGCGAGCGCGGCCAGCGCAAGATGGCCGAGATCCTCGACGGCCGCGAGTGGACCGGCGTCGTCCCCTTCCGGATGCCCGACCCCTGTGACGCCGGGGACGGCGCGCGCGGCGAGCAGGGCCTCGCCGAGGTGTACGTCATGCCGACGCGCACCCAGGAGGGCGAGAAGGCCGCCGTCTGCATCGTCGTCGACGTCCGCACGCTGCGCAGCATCGAGACCGACCTGGCCGCCTCGCAGGCGATATTCGGTCAATCCCCGTTCGGCTTCCTGCTGATCGACCCCGAACTGCGGGTCCGCCGTGCCAACGAGCGGTTCGCGTCCGTCTTCGGCGGCACCCCCGACGACCACCGCGGCAAGGGCGTCCAGGACTATCTGCCGAGGCCCGAGGCCGAGCGGGTCAGCGCGGTCCTGCGCCGGGTCCTGGAAACCGGCGACTCCATCACGGACATGCACGTCACGGGCTTCGTGCCGGGCTCCGAGGAACGCCGCCACTGGTCCGTCAACCTGTACCGCGTGCACAGCGGTTCCGGCCGGCCCATCGGTATCGCCTGGCTCGGTACCGACATCACCGCCCGCCGTGCCGCAGCCCGCGAGGCCGCCGCCGCACGGCGCAACCTCGCCCTGCTGAACGAGGCGGGCGCCCGCATAGGGAACTCCCTCGACCTGGAGACGACCGCGCGTGAACTCCTCGACGTCGTGGTGCCCGGGTTCTGCGACCTGGCCACCGTCGACCTCTACCAGGGGCTCCTGGCAGGCGACGAGACCCCGCCAGGACTCGCCGACGGCAGCGCCGAGCTGCGCCGGGTGGCTTTCTCGTCCGCGGTGTCCGACGGGCCCCTGACCGGGAGCGGTACGGACGTGGCGGTCGGCGCGGTCCACCACTTCCCGTTCAACTCGCCCCACGCGGACGCCCTGCGCACCGCCCGCCCGGTAAGCATCCCCGGCGAGGAGGGCGGCCTCGTGCAGTCCACCCTCGCCATCCCGATGGTCGCTCACGACACGGTCGTAGGCCTCGCGCAGTTCTCGCGGACGAAGGGCAGCGAGCCGTTCGGGGACCGGGACCGGGATCTCGCGGTGGAGCTGGCGGCGCGGGCGGCGGTCTGTATCGACAACGCGCGGCTGTACCGGCGCGAGCACGAGCGGGCGTTGATGCTCCAGCGGTCGCTGCTGCCGCCGGGCGACCCGGTCGCCTCCGGCCTGGACATCGCCTGCCGCTATCTGCCGGGCAGCGTCGCCTCGGGACGCCCCAGCGAGGTCGGCGGCGACTGGTTCGACGTCATCGAACTGCCCGGCCACCGTACGGCGTTGGTGGTCGGCGACGTGATGGGGCGCGGACTGCGGGCGGCGGTCGCCATGGGGGAACTCCGCACCGCCGTAAGGACCCTCGCGCTGCTCGACCTCGAACCGGCCGAGGTCCTCTCCGCGTTGGACGAGATCGCGCGAGGTCTCGGAACCCCCGGCGGCGTCCAGCAGGCCACCCGTGCCGCCCGCCGGCCCCGCGAGGCCGACCTGTCCGAGGTGTACCTGGCGACCTGCGTGTACGCGGTGTACGACTCGGTGACCCGCAGGTGCACCTTCGCCAACGCCGGCCATCTGCCGCCCGTGCTGGTCGAACCCGGCGAGCCCGCGCTGATGCTCGACGTGCCGCCGGGCATGCCGCTCGGTGTCGGCGGGGAGCCCTTCGAGGAGGTCGAGGTCGAACTCCCCGAGGGCGCGCTGCTCGCGCTCTACACGGATGGACTGGTCGAATCCCGCGACCACCCCCTCGACGAGGGCCTCCAGGCCTTCGTGGGGGCCCTGACGGACCCCACGAGCCCCCTGGAGGACGTCTGCGACCACGTCCTCAACACCCTCGACACCCACCACGGCGAGGACGACATCGCGCTGCTGATGGCCCGCGTCCAGGGTCTGCCCGCCGACTCCGTCGGCGACTGGACGCTGCCGCGCGAGCCGCGCAGCGTGGGCCGCGCCCGCGAGTTCGCGCGCGGGCAGCTGCTCAGCTGGGACATGGAACCCCTCGTCGACACCACGGAACTCCTCGTCAGTGAACTGGTGACGAACGCGCTCCGCTACGGGGAGGGCGAGATCAGACTGCGGCTGCTGCTCGACCGCACCCTGGTCTGCGAGGTGTGGGACTCCGGCCTCGTCCAGCCGCGCCGCCGCCGCGCCCGTGACACCGACGAGGGCGGCCGGGGCCTCCAGCTCGTCGGCCTGCTCTCCGCCGCCTGGGGATCCCGCCGCACCCCCCGCGGCAAGACGGTCTGGTTCGAACTCCCCCTGCCCGACGGTGAGACGGGCCTCGCGGACCCGGCGGAGGCACTGCTGAGCCTGTTCTGACAGGCCGCCACCCCTAGGCGGCCGGTGGTGCCTCGGACGCGCCCGGTCGGCCGGTGAACCCGGCCGGGTGGGCGTTCTCCGGGTCCTCGGCGGGGACGATGCCGCCCAGGACGGCGCCCGCCGTGCCGGCCGTGTGCGCCCCGGCGGGGACGGGCGCCGCCGCGGTGTACGGGTTGCCCCGGACGCGTACGTCCTGTTCGGCCAGGGAGCGGGCCTCCAGGGCCAGGGCGTCGGCCTCCGCGCTGTCGCCGGCGGTCAGGAGGCGGTGGGCCTCCGCGAGGCGGGTGCGGGCGTCGGCGCCGACCGCGCCCCGGTGCGTCGCGACGAAGCCGGCCGCCGCGGCGGTGGAACTGCGTGCGGTGAGCCGGGCGGCGGCCGCGAGCACCCCGGCCCGTGCCGCGTCCGGCGGCGCGAGCGCGCGCACGAGGCGGCGGAGCACGCCGACCGGGTCGTACGGCCTGCTCGACGTCAGTTCCCGGCGTACGGAGGACAGGACCGCGTCGGCGTGCAGGACGTGGGCGAGAGCCTCGCCGCCGGTGCCGGCCGCGTCGCGCAGGGGGGCCAGTGCGGACTCCGCGCCGGTCAGCACGGCCGGGATCAGTCCGGCCGCCTCCCGCAGTTCGCCGGCGATGCGCTCCACGGCCTCGACGAGGACGGCGGCCTGGGCGACGGCGCCCTCGGCGGTACGCAGTTGCCGGGCAGCCTCCTCCCGGTGGCCCGCGTCGTCCGCCTGGCGGGCCTGGTTGAGCCGGACGGTGGCGAACACCAGCCGGTCCTTGGCCTGTTCGACGTACCCGGTGACGGTGGCGCTCGCCGTGGCCGCGTAGCGCTCACGCAGCTCGCCGAGAACCGCCTCGGCCGCGGCCGTCCGCCCGGTCAGCTCCCGGAACCACGCCTCCGCGACCCCCAGCGCCGCACCCACCCCCTGCTCCAGCCCCCGCAGCCGCCGGAACCCGTCCGCCGCCGCGTCCAGCCGCCGTTCGGCCTCGGCGCACCGCCCGACGATCCCGGCGAGCGCCTGCCGCCGGGCCGCCGGGTCCTGCGGTACGCCGTCGTCGTAGCGCTGCCGCATGCGGAACGCGGCGGCCAGTTCCCGCTCGGCCTCGCGCAGCGCACCGGCGAAGGGCGCCGTCGTCTCCTCACCGAACAGCTCGCGCGAGAAGCCGAGTTCGTCTCGGGCGGCCCGGACGCGGTCGTCGGCCGCGACGAGGGCCGCGCGGGCCCGGTCGTCCGGTACGCCGGGTTCCTCGGGCGGTGGGGAGAGGACGGGACCACCCGGTGTCGTCCGGGTGCGGGCACGCCGGACGCGGCGGACGTACCCGTACCCCGCCAGCACCCCGGCCGCGCCGACCGCGACGAGCGGCAGGACCAGGTCGGCGGTCGACGACCCGTCCTCCGTGGGTGCCGCGGTGGCCGGAGAGGAGGCCGCGGGACTGGTGATCGCAACCGGAGCGTCCGTTCGCGTCGTCATCCCCGGCAACACCAGCCACACGAACCCCGTCGTTCCGCCCAGCACGGCGAGCACCACCCGCGCGGACACCTGCGGACCGGTCCGCCGCGACCGGCCTCGGAGCTTGGACGACGTCACATTTGGGAGCGTATGGCCGCCGATGCGGCCACGCGAGCGGGATGCACCCGGGACGGGGCGCGTGGGGCGGGCGACACAGAGGGGGAACAGTGACGGACCAGTCCACGGGTAGGGACGCGGAGGAGACGCCCCGCACGGAGGCGGTGGAGGCGCCGGGCACGGAGGTCGAGGAGGCGCCCGGCACGGAGGCGGTGGAGGCGCCCGGCACGGAGGCGGTGGAGGCGCCCGGCACGGAGGCCGGGGAGGCGCCTGGCACGGACGCGGAGGAGGCGCCCGGCACGGTGGCCGGGGAGGCGCCCGGCACGGACGCGGAGGCCGACGCGAAGGCGGAGAAGGACGTGACGTCCGAGGCGGAGAAGGACGTGACGTCCGAGGAGGAAGCGGCCCTGCGGCGCCGCCGTCGTGTCCGCCGCAGGATACGGATCGCCCTGGCCGTCCCCTTGCTCCTCCTCGTGCTGCCGGTCCTCGTCGCCCTCACCGCCCTGCGGATCAACTACATGGGCGACCCGGCCGACGGCACGTACACCCGCGGCAAGGACGCCATCTGGCTCGGCCACGCCTGGGTGGACGGCCGCAAGAAGGACGCCGACGTGACGGCCCTGGCCGCCCGGCTGAAGAACACCGGCATCCGCGACCTGTACGTCCACTCCGGGCCCCTGGAGCACGACGGCACGCTTCCCGCTTCGTCGTACCCGAACGCCCGCTGGTTCATCGCCGCCGTCCACCGGGAGATGCCGCAGATCCGGGTCCAGGCCTGGCTCGGTGACGTGCTCGCCAGCGAGAGCCCGCACGGCATGCGGCTGGAGCGCGCGGCGACGCGCGCGGCGGTCGTGCGGTCCACGCGCGAGATCCTCGCCACCGGCTTCGACGGTGTCCACTTCGACCTGGAACCCCTGCACTCGGGCGACCAGGACTACCTGACCCTCCTCGACGCCCTGCACCGCGTCACCGCCGCCCAGGACGCGCCCCTGTCCGTCGCCGCCCACCAGATCGACCCGGTGCCCGGCTTCCACTCCTTCTGGGGCACGACCACCGGCCACCCGAAGTGGTGGTCGCAGAAGTTCTTCGGCGAGGTGGCCCGCCGCGTCGACCAGATCGCCGTCATGTCGTACGACACCATCCAGCCGCTGGAGGGAACGTACGGCGGCTATGTCGCCCAGCAGACCTCGCTCGCCCTGGAGGTCGCCCCGCCCACCACAGACCTGCTGATGGGCCTGCCCTTCTACCACGAGAACCGCTTCGGCCACTGGAATCACGCGGAGACCGTCCCCGCCGGCGTCCGGGGCGTCCGCCTGGGCCTGTCCCGCACGGACGCCGATCGCGCGAACTTCGGTGTCGCGCTGTACGTGGACTTCGCGGCGGAGGAGGCGGACTGGACGGCGTACCGCGAGGGCTGGGTGCGCTGACGCCGGCGACGGCGTCCCGGCACGCGCGGCCTTTCGGCCCGTCACCTGGGACGCCATCGCACGGTCGCCGGGACGTCACGCGAGCTTCGCCTCCAAGGCCGCCCGTGTTGGTTGTGCCTGGCCGGTGAGCGCCCTAGCGTCCAGATCTCCTATCCCTGTAAGGGTCACACTCTGATGCGATCGCTCCTCACCAGTAAGGCCGTCCGTCGAGCCCTGCGCCCGGTGGCCGAACTCATCGACCAGCGCGTCGAGCGCCAAGTGCGCCGTGCCGTCCGCGATGAGCGCAGCGCCACTCCGGACGTCTCCCTCGAAGCGGTACAGCGGGAACTCCAGACGCTCCGCAACCGCCAGAGCCCTCTGGAACTCCTCTTCGACGGCACCGGGCGCGGCATGGCGCGCATGCCGTCCGCGACCCACCTGAACCAGCTGATCGACGAACTCGCCGCGGTGACCGGCGACCGGGAAGACGCCGAGCGCACCGCCGCCCAGGCCTTCCGGCTACTCATCGCGCTGGAGGCGCTCGGCGTCGGCCGGATCGCCGGCGGCACGATGAACATCGTCGGCAAGCTGTCCGCCGTACCGCTGCTCGATCCGCCGAACGACGACATGCTGGAGATCGGCACCCTGTACGGGATGTTCGGCGCCGCCCTCATCCGCATGATGGAGCGGGCGGGCCGCGACCCCCGGCTGACGATCGTCGACCCGCTTGCCGGGACCCAGTTGCAGCCCGGCACCACCATGTCGGACGACGCCTCGGGCACACCCGTGCGGGAGGCCGCCGTGCGCACCAACCTCTCCCTGGCGGGCGCGGCAGGTGCCACGACCCGGATCCAGCAGGGCTTCTCCGAGGACCCCGAGCTGCGCGCCCTCGTCTCCGACCGCTCCTACGGCGTGATCATCGTCGACGGCGACCACTCGGCCGCCGGCGTCGCGGCCGACCTGGAGTGGGCCGAGAAGATCGTCGCGCCGGGCGGCATCGTCGTCCTGGACGACTTCGGGCATCCCAAGTGGCCGGGCATCAAGGAGGCGTTCGACAAGCACATGGCCACGGACACCCGGTTCACGTTCCTCGGCGGCGTGGCCCACTCGGGGTATCTGCGGGCCTCCTCCTGACCCCGTCCGCCGCGGCCCTCACTCCGGCGAGGTCCGCCGCCTGATCTTGTTCCCGAGCCAGACGAGCGGGTCGTACTTGCGGTCCACGGCCCGCTCCTTCAGGGGGATCAGCGCATTGTCCGTGATCTTGATGCCCTCGGGGCAGACCTCCGTGCAGCACTTGGTGATGTTGCAGTAACCGAGTCCGTGTTCGTCCTGGGCCGCGCGCTTGCGGTCCAGGCCGCTCTCCTCGGCCGCGTCCAGCGGATGCATGTCCAGCTCCGCGACCCGCATGAGGAACCGGGGTCCGGCGAAGGCCGCCTTGTTCTCCTCGTGGTCGCGGACCACATGGCAGGTGTCCTGGCACAGGAAGCACTCGATGCACTTGCGGAACTCCTGCGGCCGGTCCACGTCCTCCTGGAACATGCGGTACTCGCCGGGACCCACCCCCTCGGGCGGCACGAAGGCCGGGACCTCCCTGGCCTTGCGGTAGTTGAAGCCGACGTCCGTCACGAGATCGCGGATCACCGGGAAGGCCCGCAGGGGGGTCACGGTGATCGTCTCGTCCCGGTCGAACACCGACATGCGGGTCATGCACAGCAGCCGCGGGCGGCCGTTGATCTCCGCCGAGCACGAACCGCACTTGCCCGCCTTGCAGTTCCAGCGGACGGCCAGGTCGGGCGCCTGGGTGGCCTGGAGGCGGTGGACGATGTCGAGGACGACCTCGCCGTCGTTGACCTCGACCCGGAAGTCCGCCAGGCCGCCGCCCCGGTCGTCACCCCGCCACACCTTGAAACGGGCCTCGTAGCTGCTCACTCGTACAGCTCCTCTTCGGCGAGGTACTTGACCAGCTCCTCCTTCTCGAAGAGGGCGAGCAGGTCGGCGCGGATGGGTTCGGTGGTCTCGCGGGTGAGGGTGATCCGGCCCTGTGCCGGGTCGACGGCCGACAACCCGTCGGCCGGGTCGGTCAGCGAGCAGAGCAGGTTGACGTTGCGCCAGCCCCGGTCCATCGACGGATGGTCCTCGCGGGTGTGGCCGCCGCGCGACTCGACGCGCTCCAGGGCGGCCCGCGCCACGCACTCGCTGACCAGCAGCATGTTCCGCAGGTCCAGCGCGAGGTGCCAGCCAGGGTTGAACTGGCGGTGCCCCTCCACCACGGCCCGCCCGGCCCGTACGCGCAACTGCGCCAGCTTCTCCAGGGCCTGCTCCATCTCGCCCTCCCGGCGGATGATGCCGACCAGGTCGTTCATGGTCTGCTGGAGTTCCTGGTGGAGGGTGTACGGGTTCTCCGGCACGGTTCCCGCAGGCGCCCCGGAATCCACGCTCTCTCCGGCTTCCCCGGTCTCCGCGGAGAACGGGCGCAGCGCCTCGGCGGCGGCCGTGTCGATCTGGGTGCCGTCGATGGCGGGCCGGGCGGTGGCCGCCGCGTACTCGGCGGCGTGCAGGCCCGCCCGGCGGCCGAACACCAGCAGGTCGGAGAGCGAGTTGCCGCCGAGCCGGTTGGAGCCGTGCATCCCGCCGGCCACCTCGCCGGCCGCGTACAGGCCCGGCACCCCGCGGGCGGCGGCCGTGTCGGACTCGACCGCGATGCCGCCCATCACGTAGTGGCAGGTGGGCCCGACCTCCATCGCCTCCGCGGTGATGTCCACGTCGGCCAGCTCCTTGAACTGGTGGTACATGGACGGCAGTCGGCGTTTGATGACCTCCGCGGGCATCCGCGTCGACACGTCGAGGAAGACGCCGCCGTGCGGGGAGCCGCGGCCCGCCTTCACCTCGGAGTTGATGGCGCGGGCGACCTCGTCGCGGGGGAGCAGTTCGGGAGGGCGCCGGTTGTTGTCCGGGTCCTCGTACCAGCGGTCGCCCTCCTCCTCGGACTCGGCGTACTTGTCCTTGAAGACGTCCGGGACGTAGTCGAACATGAACCGCTTGCCCTCGGCGTTCCTGAGCACCCCGCCGTCGCCGCGCACCGACTCGGTGACCAGGATGCCCTTCACCGACGGCGGCCAGACCATGCCCGTCGGATGGAACTGCACGAACTCCATGTTCAGCAGGGGAGCGCCCGCCAGCAGGGCCAGCGCGTGACCGTCCCCCGTGTACTCCCACGAGTTCGACGTCACCTTGAAGGACTTGCCGATCCCGCCGGTCGCGATCACCACGGCGGGCGCCTCCAGCACGAAGAAGCGGCCGGACTCGCGGGCGTAGCCGAAGACGCCGCCGACCCGGCCGCCCGTGGTGGAGCCGCTGTCGGCTGCGGTGTCCTGGAGGACCCGGGTGACCGTGCACTCCTGGTAGATCTTCAGCCGGGACTCGTAGTCGCCGGTCTCCTTGAAGTCCTCCTGCTGCAAGGACACGATCTTCTGCTGGAGGGTGCGGATCAGTTCCAGGCCGGTGCGGTCGCCGACGTGCGCGAGGCGCGGGTACTCGTGGCCGCCGAAGTTGCGCTGCGAGATCCGGCCGTCCCGCGTCCGGTCGAACAGGGCGCCCCAGGTCTCCAGCTCCCACACCCGGTCCGGGGCCTCCTGGGCGTGCAGCTCGGCCATCCGCCACTGGTTGAGGAACTTGCCGCCGCGCAGGGTGTCGCGGAAGTGGACCTGCCAGTTGTCGCCGGAGTTGACGTTGCCCATGGCGGCAGCGATACCGCCCTCGGCCATCACGGTGTGCGCCTTGCCGAACAGCGACTTGCAGATCACGGCCGTACGGGCGCCGCGCTCACGGGCCTCGATCGCGGCCCGCAGACCGGCGCCGCCGGCCCCGACCACGACGACGTCCCACTGCTGGCGGTCGACCACGGACATCAAAGGGCCCCACTCATCTAGAAGAACCTCGGATCGTCGAAGGCGCCGGACGCGACGAGATAGACGTAGAAGTCGGCGAGCGCGACGCTCACCAGCGACGCCCAGGCGAGCTGCATGTGCCGGGCGTTGAGCTTCCCCACCCACTGCCACATCCGGTAGCGCACGGGGTGCTTGGAGAAGTGCCTGAGCTTGCCGCCGACGATGTGCCGGCAGGAGTGGCAGGAGATCGTGTACGCCCAGATCAGCACGATGTTGACCAGGAAGACGAGGGTGCCCAGGCCCATGTGGCCCCACGCGTAGTGCTCGTCGCGGAAGGCGAGCACCGTGTCGTAGGTCAGGATCCCGGCGACGACGATCGCGGCGTAGAAGAAGTACCGGTGGATGTTCTGGAGCACCAGCGGGAAGCGGGTCTCGCCCGTGTACGTCTTGTGCGGCTCGGCCACCGCGCAGGCCGGCGGGGACGCCCAGAAGCCCCGGTAGTAGGCCTTGCGGTAGTAGTAGCAGGTCAGCCGGAAGCCGAGCGGGAAGATCAGGATGATGATCGCGGGGGAGATCCCCCACCAGCCGCCGAAGATCTCCCAGTTGGGGCCGGCCCGCATCGGCTCGCACCGCTCCGCAAGGCACGGGGAGTAGAACGGCGAGACGTACGGCGCCGCGTAGTAGTCGGCGTCGGCGAACGCCCGCCAGGTCGAGTACACGATGAAGGCGAGCAGCCCGGCGGCCGTGACCGCCGGGGCGAGCCACCAGCGGTCGGTCCGCAGGTGCGGGGCGTCGATGGCGGCGCGCGTACTGCTCCGCACGCCGCCGGAGGGATGGGGTTCCGTACCAGTGGCCAAGGTGTGACTCCGGTCGGTCGTGTCAGGGTGCGCGGCGGTCGCGGGCGCCGAGTCCCTCGTCGTCCGTGTCGATCCACAGCGAGTCGTCGTACGGGGTGTCGGGGATGGTCACGAGATCCGGGCGCTTGGTGGGGGCCGGAGAGGCCGCCGCCGCACGCAGGATCCCGATGCTCTCGCGCAGGTGTTCGGTGTCGGTGCGGACGCGGCGCATGTCCAGCCCGCCGCTGCCCATCTGCTGCTCCAGACGCCCGACCGACCGGGTCAGGTCGTCGAGGCAGCGCTGTACCGACCTCAGTTCGTCGTGCATGGACATGACGTACCTCGCTTCCGTCGGCCTGGCGGCCGTGGGTGGCAACGGTCATGCGCCTGCGAGTGTTGCGCGTCACACCCGTCGGTGGGAAGGCATGTGCACCGATTGGCCGAGTCGTGCGCCTGACCTGTACGGGTGACCCAGGGGTGCATGCCGTGGTGCGTTGCGCCGCACGGGTGGGCTTCCCGGCTGTCGTCGCCGTGTCGCCGTCCGCTGCCGAACCCTTTCCTCTTCAGTGGCCGAATAGATGTGATCAGCTCCATATACCGCCAAAAGTGATCATAACGCCCGCGGCTCCCGGAGGTAAGCAGAGATGTCCCACGACGGCCTCGGACCCCGCGCGGTCATGCGCTCGGTCGCCTTCCTCACCGCGGGAGCGCTCGCGGTACCCCTGCTCTCCGCCTGCTCCGCCGAGGACGAGGCGGGCAGGCCGCTGGCCGCCCAGGACATCGCCCCGGCCGCCCGTGCCCAGATCGCCGACGGCGGGACCCTTCGCTGGGCCGTGGACGCCGTACCCGAGACCCTCAACACGTTCCAGGCCGATGCCGACGCCACCACCACCCGGGTCGCCCAGGCCGTCCTGCCCTCGATGTACCGGCTCGACGCGAATGGCAGGCCCCGGCTGAACCGCGACTTCCTGGAGTCCGCCAAGGTCGTCGACACCGAGCCCAGACAGGTCGTGCTGTACCGGCTGAACCAGCAGGCGGTGTGGAGCGACGGCCGCGAGATCGGCGCCGCCGACTTCGCCGCCCAGTGGCGCGCCCTGTCCGGCAAGGACAGCGCCTACTGGACCGCCCGCAACGCCGGCTACGACCGCATCGAGAAGATCGAACGGGGCACCAGCGACCTGGAGGTCCGGGTCACCTTCGCCCGCCCCTACGCCGACTGGCAGTCGCTGTTCTCCCCGCTGTACCCGAAGGACGTCATGGGCACGCCCGACGCCTTCAACGACGGGGCCCGGCGCAGGCTCAAGGTCACCGCCGGGCCGTTCACCCTCACGCAGGCCGACCGCGAGAAGGACCGGATCCGGCTCACCCGCAACCCGCGCTGGTGGGGCAGGCCCGCCAAGCTCACCGAGATCGTGCTGGCCGCCGTACCGCGTGACGAACGAGCCGGCCGGCTCGCCGAGGGCGACCTGGACGTGGCCGAGATCGACCCGGCCGCCGCCAAGAGCATCGACAGCGCCGCGGGCGCCGCCGGACCGCTCTCGGGCCACGGCGCCGGCCGCACCGCGGCCAAGGCGCTGCGCTCCAGGGCCGTCGCCGACGGCGCCGCCCCGGCCGCGGACCAGGCCGCGGACCAGGACGACCGGGAGGTGCACGCCCGCGAGAACCTGCGCAGGGCCGTCGCCGCCTGGGAGCGGCAGAAGCGGGAGCTGCGCGGCTACGAGGTGCGCAAGTCGCTGGAACCGGCCTACACGCAGTTGGCCCTCAACGGTGCCGACGGCCCCCTCGCCGACGAGCGGGTGCGCCGGGCGGTGGCCAGGGCGCTCGACCGCAAGGAACTGGCGAAGGTGGTGCTGAAGCCGCTCGGCCTGCCCGCCGTGCCGGTCGGCAGCCACCTGGCGCTCTCGGGGCAGGAGGCGTACGCAGACAACAGCGGCGCGCTCGGCGGCCAGGACACCGAGGAGGCCCAGGCGCTGCTCGCGGACGCGGGCTGGGTGCCCGGCGGCCCGGTGAAGAAGGGCGAGAACGCCGAGAAGGGCGAGAAGGGCGAGAAGGCCGCGGGACCCGAGGTCGACAAGTCCGACGGCGGGAAGTCCGACGGCGCGAAGTCCGACGGCGAGAAGGAGCCGGACGCCGAGAAGAAGGCCGGCGACGGCAAGAAGGCCGACCGGGACGACAAGTCCGAGGGCGGCGACGACGGCACGTACATCGTCGGCCAGGACGGCAAGGCGCCCGCGGACCACGGCCGCGACCACGAGGCCCACGGCAGGCAGCTCGCGCAGGACGGCAGGCAGTACCTCAACCGGCAGGGCGCTCCCGGCGCCTACGCCCCCCGTGGCACCGCCGCCCCGGCCGGCGCCGCGCGCGAGGCGCTGGCCAAGGACGGCAAGGCGCTGACCCTGCGGTTCGTGCTGCCGGCCGGTCCGGGCTCGGAGTCCCTGCGCCTGGTGGCCGGGCGGATCACGCGGATGCTGGACAAGGTCGGCATCCGCACCGAGACCATCAAGGTCTCCGACGAGAGCTACTTCAAGGACCACATCGCCTCCGGCGAGTACGACCTGGCCCTCTACTCCTGGCCCGCCTCCGCCTTCCCGGCCACCGACGCCCGGCCGATCTACGCCAAGCCCGTCCCGGGCGCCGACGGCTCGCTGAGCGTCGAGCAGAACTACACGAGGGTCGGCACCGACCAGGTCGACCAGTTGTTCGACCAGGCGGTCTCGACCCTGGACAGGGAGGAGGGCCGGTCCCTGATCCGCAAGGCCGACGCCCGTATCTGGGCAGCTGCCGGATCGATTCCTCTCTACCAGCGCCCCCAGCTCACCGCCGTCCGGAAGAACGTGGTCAACGCCGGTTCCTTCGGTTTCCAGACCCCCGTGTACGAGGACATGGGCTTCCTGAAGAAGGGGGCGAAGGCCTCCGCGAGCCCCTCGCAGAAGTGAGCCCCGGGTGATCGTCGGATGAACCCTGAGGCCCTGCGGAGGCCGTCCCCCGCCGGGCCACGTACGATGGGGTAAGGCCGTGGCGTGTCAAGCCCGGCAGGGCCCGCGTAACACAGACGTACGCAGCAGGGCCGCCCTCACACTCCGGGAGATCGCCGCTTTATGGCCACGCGCCACGATATTCGCAACGTAGCCATCGTCGCCCACGTCGACCACGGCAAGACCACCCTGGTCGACGCCATGCTCAAGCAGGCCGGCGCCTTCGCCGCGCACGCCGCCGAGTCGCTCGACGACCGCATGATGGACTCGAACGACCTGGAGCGTGAGAAGGGCATCACGATCCTGGCCAAGAACACGGCCGTCAAGTACCACCCCAAGGATGGCGGCGACGTCATCACCATCAACATCATCGACACCCCCGGTCACGCCGACTTCGGCGGCGAGGTCGAGCGTGGTCTGTCGATGGTCGACGCCGTGGTGCTGCTGGTGGACGCCTCCGAGGGCCCGCTGCCGCAGACCCGCTTCGTGCTGCGCAAGGCGCTCCAGGCCCGCCTGCCCGTCATCCTGTGCATCAACAAGACGGACCGCCCGGACTCGCGCATCGACGAGGTCGTCAACGAGGCCTACGACCTCTTCCTCGACCTGGACGCCGACGAGGACCAGATCGAGTTCCCGATCGTCTACGCCTGCGCGCGTGACGGCGTCGCCTCGCTGACCAAGCCGGAGAACGGCACGGTCCCGCAGGACAGCGACAGCCTGGAGCCCTTCTTCTCCACGATCCTCTCGCACGTCCCCGCTCCCGAGTACGACACCGAGGCCCCGCTCCAGGCGCACGTCACCAACCTGGACGCCGACAACTTCCTCGGCCGTATCGCGCTGCTGCGCGTCGAGCAGGGCGAGCTGCGCAAGGGCCAGACCGTCACGTGGATCAAGCGCGACGGCACGATGTCCAACGTGCGCATCACCGAGCTGCTGATGACCGAGGCGCTCACCCGCAAGCCCGCCGAGATGGCCGGCCCGGGTGACATCTGTGCCGTCGCCGGTATCCCGGAGATCATGATCGGTGAGACCCTCGCCGACCCCGAGAACCCGATCGCGCTGCCGCTCATCACGGTCGACGAGCCGGCCATCTCGATGACCATCGGCACCAACACCTCTCCGATGGTCGGCCGCGGCGCCACTGGCAAGGGCGCGGACAACAAGGCCGCGGTCAAGGACCGCAAGGTCACCGCCCGCCAGGTCAAGGACCGCCTCGACCGCGAGCTGATCGGTAACGTCAGCCTCCGCGTCCTGGACACCGAGCGTCCCGACGCCTGGGAGGTGCAGGGCCGCGGTGAGCTGGCGCTGGCCATCCTGGTCGAGCAGATGCGCCGTGAGGGCTTCGAGCTGACCATCGGCAAGCCGCAGGTCGTCACCAAGCTCGTCGACGGCAAGGTCTACGAGCCGGTCGAGCGCATGACGATCGACGTGCCCGAGGAGCACATGGGCCCGGTCACGCAGCTCATGGGCGTCCGCAAGGGCCGGATGGACAACATGTCCAACCACGGCTCCGGTTGGGTCCGCATGGAGTTCGTGGTGCCCTCCCGTGGCCTCATCGGCTTCCGTACCGAGTTCCTCACGGGGACGCGCGGCACGGGCATCGCCCACTCCATCCACGAGGGCCACGAGCCGTGGTTCGGCACGCTGACGACCCGTAACAACGGCTCGCTGGTCGCCGACCGCTCCGGTGCCGTCACCGCGTTCGCGATGACGAACCTTCAGGAGCGCGGCGTGCTGTTCACCGACCCCGGCACCGAGGTGTACGAGGGCATGATCGTCGGCGAGAACTCGCGCGCCGACGACATGGACGTGAACATCACCAAGGAGAAGAAGCTCACGAACATGCGGTCCGCTTCGGCCGACTCCTTCGAGGCGATCGTCCCGCCGCGCAAGCTGTCGCTGGAGCAGTCGCTGGAGTTCTGCCGCGACGACGAGTGCGTCGAGGTGACCCCGGAGGCGGTTCGCATCCGCAAGGTCGTCCTCGACCAGCGTGACCGGGCCCGCTCCGCGAGCCGCGCCAAGCACGGCTGACGTTCCCTCACCGAAGTCCCGGTCCTCCTGAGCACAGGGTGAACACAGGGCCGGGACTTCGGCGCGCCTGCGGCCGGCTCGGGAGGGGCAGGGGGAGATGCTTCGGGGCTCGTCCGGGGCTCGTCCGGGGCACTTCCGCGGCTCGTCCGGCGAACGCTGTGAGTGAGCTGTCCGAGTCACCACCGTTGCCGTCCGTTTATCGGTTATCCGGCCAACGCGTTTCGGACATGTAAACGAAAAATAGTCGCCGTACGCCCGAAATGACCGTTTGTCAACTCGCCTGTCAAGCGCGCGCAGGTGTCAATCTTTGCAATTTTTGCTCAAAATATGGACCGTAGGGAGATCCCTATGTCTTCCGGCCTTGACGCGCGTTGACTTATTTGGCGAAAGTTCCCCCAAACCACAGAACCCGCCGGTATCTGTGCTGCGCTCAACTCTCCAACCCCCCGGGGGAAGTACACACATGACCAGTCCAGCCAAGGCTGAAGGCTCCGGGCCCTCGATCGCCTTGGACCCCCAGCTCGAGTCGACACCTGAGCCCGTCAAGGGTGCGGCGAAGCTGGAGGGTCGTTCTCCCGGCCAGTTGATGTGGCAGCGCTTCAAGCGTGACCGTACCGGTGTCGTCGCTGCGTGCGTAGTGATTTTCTTCTTCGCCGTGTCCGCGCTCGCCCCGGTCATCTCCAAGCTGTACGGCAAGGACCCGTACACGCTCTACGCGCAGGAACCGGACTTCCCCTTCCTGCTCGACGACTTCGCCATGCCGACGGGTTCCTTCGGCGGCATCTCGGGTGACTTCTGGTTCGGTGTCGAACCGAGGCTGGGCCGCGACGTGATGACCATGCTGCTGTACGGCATGCGCACCTCGCTCTACATGGCGGTCATCGTGACCCTGGCCAGCGTCATCACCGGCGTGCTCATCGGCATGGTGGGCGGTTACTTCGGCGGCAGGGTCGACTACTGGACGGGCCGGGTCACCGACTTCTTCCTCGCGTTCCCCAGCCAGCTGTTCTTCATCGCGTTCATGCCCGTCGTCACAGCGATGTTCGTTTCCCCGCGGGATGAGACCCCCACCTACCTGCGGGCCGTGGCCATCATCCTGGTGATGTGGTTCCTCGGCTGGATGGGCATGGCCCGTCTGGTACGGAGTTCCGTGCTCTCCCTGCGCGAGCGGGAGTTCGTCGAGGCCGCCAAGGTGTCGGGTGCCTCTCCCTGGCGCATCGTGCGCAAGGAGATCCTGCCCAACATCATCACGCCGATCTTGGTACAGGGCACCTACCTCCTGCCGAGCACGATCCTCTCCATCGCCTTCCTCTCGTACGTCGGTGTCGGCTTCGTCGAACCGACCCCGGACTGGGGCCGCATGTTCGCCATCGGCTCCGAGATCTACGAGCAGGACCCCATGTTCATGGTCTTCCCCGGGGTGGCGATGGTGGTCTTCGTGCTGGCGTTCAACCTTCTCGGAGACTCCGTCCGGGACGCATTCGACCCCAAGACCGGACGTTGACCCGTCCGTTGGTGGTGGGGGGACTGCCACCCCCGATCCGGGACTCCCGGACCGTCAGGCAGTACTCGTGGACAACTATCGACAGGCAGGTGCATCGGGATGATGACGCCCATCAGAACGCGCAACGTGCGCGCCATAGCGGTGGCCATCGTGGCCGGATCGCTGGCACTGACCGGCTGCTCCGACAGCAAGAAGGACAACTCCAAGGACACGTCCAAGTCCAAAGGGGACGCCGCCGCACAGTCGAAGCCTGTCGCCTACGGTGACGCCCAGGCTTCCACAGGCCCGGCCCAGGAAGTGGCGGGGGCGAAGCCCGGCGGCACGATCAACGTGTACATGCAGTCGGACCTGAGCCACATGGACCCGGGGCAGATCTACGTCAGCGACGCCGGCCAGTTCGCCAACCTGCTCCACCGCGGTCTGACGAACTACCAGGAGGACGACAAGGGCAACCTGACGGTCGTCGGTGACATCGCCACCGACTCCGGCAAGTCCTCCGACGGTGGCAAGACCTGGACGTACACCCTCAAGGACGGCGTCAAGGACGACCAGGGGAACGTCATCACGTCCGCCGACGTCCGCCACACCGTCGAGCGGCTGTACTCGAAGGTCATCTTCGACGGCCCCACCTACCTCCAGAACTGGCTGTCGGGTGCGGACTACCGCAAGGCGCTGCCGGACGGTCCGTACAAGGGCAAGCACCTGCCGGACACCGTCCTGGAGACCCCGGACGCGAAGACGGTCGTCTTCCACTTCGCCAAGCCGCAGCCCGACCTCCCGCAGGCGCTGGCCATGGCCGGTTACGGCATCGTGCCGGCCAAGCGGGACACGAAGGAGGGCTACGACAAGGCGCCCGCCTCGCTCGGCCCGTACAAGATCTCGGACTACAAGTCCGGCAAGTCGCTGACCCTGGTCAAGAACGACCAGTGGGACCCGAAGACGGACTCGGTGCGCCACCAGTACGTCAACGGCTACAACTTCACCACCACGATCGACCAGGCCAGCCAGACCAAGCGTCTGATCGCCGACCAGGGCGACGCCAAGAACGCCATCCAGTTCACGGACTCGGTGGACCCGGCCCAGCTCTCCACGGTCATCGGTGACGCCGCCGCCAAGAAGCGCACGATCCAGGGCTACCAGCCCTACGTGTGGCAGATGTCCTTCAACCTCGACCGGATGAAGGACAAGAAGATCCGCGACGCGATCACCTACGCGATCCCGAGCCAGTCCATGGTTCAGGCTGACGGTGGCCGCTACGGTGGTGAGGTCGCGGGCGGCCTGATGGCCCCGACCCTGCCGGGCTTCGACCCGACCTACGACCCGTTCGGCAAGCTGAAGAAGCCGAACGGTGACCCGGCGAAGGCGAAGGAGCTGCTGAAGGAGGCGGGTGTCAAGGAGGGCGCGAAGCTCACCTACGCCTACTCCAACAGCCCGCGCGGCCAGGCCCAGATGCTCATCATCAAGGACGCCCTGAAGAAGATCGGCTTCGACGTCCAGGCCAAGGAGATCGACCGCGCCAGCTTCTACGAGCAGGTCGGCAAGCTGAAGAACCCGTACGACCTGTACATGACCGGCTGGGGCCAGGACTGGTCCTCCCCGTCCACGGTCATCACCCCGGTCTACGACGGCACCCAGGTCGCCGATGGCGCCTCGAACTACTCGCACATCAACGACTCCGAGGTCAACGCCCTCATCCAGAAGGCACTGACCCAGCAGCCGACCGAGGCCGCCAAGACGTGGGAAGAGGCTCACCACCTCATCATCGAGAAGGTCAACCCGGCCGCCCCGGTGTACTACTCCAAGCAGATCCAGCTCTACGGTTCGAACATCGGCGGTGCCCGCTACAGCACCGAGTCGAGCTACATCGACATCAACGACGTGTTCCTGAAGCAGCCGTAACCGGTCAGCTCGGCTGACCCGCGGGGGTGCGCGCCAGGCGGAGCGCACCCCCGCGGTCGGTACCCCTCACACCTCCGCTTTTTTCGAAGAGAGCATTCATCCGCCATGCTTCAGTTCCTCCTCCGCAGGCTGACCGGCGCCGTTGTCATCATGTTCCTGATCGGTGCCTTCACCTTCTTCCTGTTCTACACAATCCCCCAGGACTTCGCCGAACTGTCCTGCGGCAAGACCTGCACGCCCGAGAACATCGCCGTGATCCGCGAGAACCTCGGCCTCGACAAGCCCATCACCGCGCAGTTCTGGGACTTCATGGTGGGCATCGTCACGGGCCGGGACTTCCCCCAGGGACACTGCCCCGCACCGTGCCTGGGCGTCTCCTTCAGCAGCGGTGACTTCGTCTGGGACTCCATCATGGACCGCTTCCCGCTGACGCTGTCGCTGACCGTCGGTGGCCTGGTCATCTTCCTGCTGTTCGGTCTCGGCACGGGTCTCCTCGCCGCCTGGAAGCGCGGCACCGTGGTCGACAAGGTCGTCAGCGGCGCGTCCATGGTGCTCAGCTCGTTCCAGATCTACTTCCTCGGCCCGATCGTCCTCGGCTTCCTGGTCTACAGCACGGGCTGGATGGAGAACCCCAAGTACGTGCCGTTCGTGGACAACCCGGGCAGTTGGTTCATCGGCATGCTGATCCCGTGGCTCGTGATGTCCACGATCTTCACGGCGCAGTACACCCGTATGGCGCGCTCGACGATGATCGAGCAGTTGCAGGAGGAGCATGTCCGCACCGCGCGGGCGAAGGGCATGCGGCGTGGATACGTCTTCTTCCGCTATGCCTGGCGCGGGTCGCTGATCCCGATCGTCACCATCATCGGCATGGACCTCAGCGGGCTCCTCGCGGGCGCGGTGGTCACCGAGTTCACCTTCGACCTGGCCGGCATCGGCCGTCTCGCGGTCGAATCCTCGCTGACCAAGGACCTGCCGCTCACGATGGGCGTCATGCTGTTCGGGGCGTTCTTCATCCTCGTCCTGAACATCATCGTGGACCTCGCCTACGCCTACATCGACCCGCGCGTGCGCCTCGCCTAGGAGAATTACCGTGACCACACTGACCAAGTCCGAAGGCGCCCAGGCCCCGACAGGGCCCGAGGCCTTCCTGTCGGTCCGTGATCTGCGGGTGCGGTTCTCCACCGAGGACGGCATCGTCAAGGCGGTCGACGGGCTCTCCTTCGACGTCGAGCGGGGAAAGACCCTCGGCATCGTGGGCGAGTCCGGCTCGGGCAAGTCCGTGACCAACCTGACCGTCCTCGGTCTGCACAACCCCATGAGCTCCACCGTCGAGGGCGAGATCGTCCTGGACGGCAAGGAACTGGTGACGGCGACCGAGCGGGAGATGGAGAAGCTGCGCGGCAACAAGGTCGCGATGATCTTCCAGGACCCGCTCACCGCGCTCTCGCCGTACTACACGGTGGGCCGGCAGATCGCCGAGCCGTTCATGAAGCACACCGGGGCGTCCAGGAAAGAGGCGAAGGACCGGGCCGTGGAGATGCTGACCAAGGTCGGCATCCCGCAGCCCAGGACGCGCGTCGACGACTACCCTCACCAGTTCTCCGGCGGTATGCGCCAACGCGCGATGATCGCCATGGCACTGGTCTGCAACCCCGACCTGCTGATCGCCGACGAGCCGACCACGGCCCTGGACGTCACCGTTCAGGCCCAGATCCTCGACCTGCTCAAGGACCTCCAGCAGGAGTTCGGTTCGGCGATCATCTTCATCACCCACGACCTCGGCGTCATCTCGCACATGGCCGACGACCTGCTGGTGATGTACTCGGGCCGGGCGGTCGAGCGCGGCAGCGTCCGCGAGGTGCTGCGCAACCCGCAGCACCCGTACACCTGGGGGCTGCTCAGCTCGATGCCGCGTCTGGGGGGTAACACGTCGAAGGCGCTCATGCCGATCCCCGGCAACCCGCCCAGCCTGCTCAACCCGCCCTCGGGCTGCCCCTTCCACCCGCGTTGCGCCTTCCGGTCGGAGGTGCCGGGGACCGCGTGCTCGGACGAGCGGCCGCTGCTGGCCGACGGACGTGCGGCCGCCTGCCACCTGACGGCAGAGCAGAAGCAGACCATCTTCATCGACAAGATCCAGCCCCGGCTGCGCTAGGGAGCACCGAGACATGAGCGACAACCTCACCCTCCCCACACAGCAGGGATCGACCGACACCCCGTCCCCCGAGCCGCTGCTGCAGGTCGAGGGACTGACCAAGCATTTCCCGATCTACGGCGGCTTCCCGATCAAACGGAAGGTCGGCGCGGTCCAGGCCGTCGACGGTGTTGACCTGACCGTCGGCGTCGGCGAGAGCGTCGGCCTGGTCGGCGAGTCGGGCTGCGGCAAGTCGACCACCGGCCGGCTGATCACGCGCCTGCTGGAGCCCAGCGCCGGCAAGATCACCTACTCGGGGCAGGACATCACCCACGCCTCGCGCCGCCAGATGGCGCCGGTGCGCTCCGAGATCCAGATGATCTTCCAGGACCCGTACTCCTCCCTGAACCCGCGGCAGACCGTCGGCACGATCATCAAGTCGCCGATGGAGGTCAACGGGATCAACCCGCCGGGCGGCCGGGAGGCCAAGGTCCGTGAGCTGCTGGAGCTGGTCGGCCTCAACCCGGAGCACTACAACCGGTTCCCGCACGAGTTCTCCGGCGGTCAGCGTCAGCGCATCGGCGTGGCCCGTGCGCTCTCCCTGAACCCGAAGCTGATCGTCGCCGACGAGCCGGTCTCTGCCCTGGACGTGTCGATCCAGGCGCAGGTGGTCAACCTGATGCAGAAGGTCCAGGAAGAGATGGGCATCGCCTTTCTCTTCATCGCCCACGACCTGGCGGTCGTGCGGCACTTCTCGCAGCGCCTCGCGGTGATGTACCTCGGCAAGATCGTCGAGGTCGGCGACCGGGACTCCATCTACAACGCGCCCCGGCACCCGTACACCCACGCCCTCCTCTCCGCCGTGCCCGAGGTGGAGATCGAGGGCGAGGCTCCCTCCCGTGAGCGGATCCGGCTCTCCGGTGACGTGCCCTCGCCGATCCACCCGCCGTCCGGCTGCCGCTTCCGCACCCGCTGCTGGAAGGCGCAGGACAAGTGCGCGACGGAGGAGCCCCCGCTGGTCCAGCTCTCCGGCAACCGCCCCGGCCACCTGACGGCCTGCCACTTCCCGGAGGACCCCACCACGGAGCCCCGCGACGAGGACGTCATCCTCGACCCGGCTCTCAGGGCGCTCGAGAGCGGCGCGGAGGACGGTCCCGCGGACAAGAAGTGATCGGCGCCAGTGCGCTGTGCGACCTGGGCGTCAGCGCCGGGTTCGCCCCGCGACGGTGACGTTTTCGACGGGAGGCCGGGGTAGGTGACCCCGGCCTCCCGTCGCCGTACGGCGGTTGTGCGGTGAGCCCGGCCGGGCGGGCGACCCCGAGCGTGCCGTCACCGCCCTGTCGGCCCTCCGCGCGGCCCTGAAGCCCCCTGAGGGGCCCTGCGCGCGGTGATCCAGGCCGGGCGGCGACGCTGAGCGTGCCGGCACCACGAAGGTCGGTCCTGCGCCCGCCCTTGAAGCCCCCCGAACGGCCCTGCGCGCGCCCCCGCCG
>NZ_JARGEF010000087.1:0-29526 GCF_033794725.1 Streptomyces sp. ID05-39B
AAAGTCTTTTGTGTGGGGGGGGTGCTTGTCAATGAGCCCCGGTGAGGGGGGGGGGGTGTGGAAAATCCCCCCGCGCCATCCGCCCCGCCCCGCCTACCGTGGCCTCATGACCAGCACCCCCGCCGACATAGACGTACGCCTGATCACCGACGCCGAACTCCCCGCCTGGATGCGGGCCGCGAAGACCGGCTTCCTGCGCGCGCCCACCGTCACGGACGCCGACCTCGCCGCCCGCCGCACCGCCCACATCGGCTCACGCACCTACGGCGCCTTCGAGGCCGGCTCCTGCGTGGCGACCTTCCGCTCCTTCCCGCAGGAGCTGACGGCCGTCGGCGGCGCCGCGGTCCCGGCCGACGCCATCTCCAACGTCGCCGTCCTGCCCACCCACCGCCGCCGTGGCATCCTCACCCGCCTGATGAGCGAGGACCTGACCGCGGCGAAGGAGCGCGGTGACGTCGTGGCCACCCTCATCGCCGCCGAGTACCGCATCTACGGCCGCTACGGCTTCGGCCCGGCGACCAGTGCCGCCGAGTGGACGATCGACGTGCCCCGCACCGGTCTCGACCCGCACTGGCCGGGCCCCGAGGACGGCGGCCGGATCGACTTCGTCGGTCTGGAGGAGGTCCGCAAGACCGGCCCCGAACTGCACGAGCGGCTGCGCCGGGTTCAGCCGGGCGCGGTCAGCCGTACCGACGCGTGGTGGGAGCAGGACACCGGCGTGCTGCGCGTGTTCGGGGAGTGGAGCGAGGCCTTCTACGTCGCCTACCGGTCGGCGGACGGCGAGGTGCAGGGGCTGGCCTCCTACAAGGCGGACGACAACTGGGGCGATGCCAAGCAGCCGCTGAACACGGCGACGGTCGAGTGGCTGATCGCCACCACGCCGGCCGCGGAACGCGCCCTGTGGCGCTACCTCTGCTCGATCGACTGGGTGGTGCGGGTCAAGTCGGGCCCGCGCTCCCCCGACGACCTCCTCCCGCACTTCCTGCCGGACCCGCGGGCGGCGAGCATCACCACCCAGGCCGACTGGCTGTGGGTGCGGATCCTGGACGTCGCGGCGGCCCTGGAGGCGCGTACCTACGGCGGGGAGGGAGCGCTGGTGCTGGAGGTGACCGACCGCGCCGGGTTCGCCGGGGGGCGTTTCCTGCTGGAGGCCGGTCCCGACGGGGCGTCCTGCACGCCGACCGGTCGCGGCGCCGACCTCACCCTGGACGTGGCCACGCTGGCCTCGCTCTGGCTGGGTGACGAGTCGGCGCCGCGGCTGGCGGCACTGGGACGGCTGGGAGAGGAACGAGCGGGCGCCGCCCTGGAGGCCGACGCCCTGCTGCGTACGCCCAGGCGTCCTTGGTGCCCGGACATGTTCTGAGCGCTCCTTCCTCCTCCAGCCTTCGTGCCTGTCCTGTGTGCCTGTCCTCATGCTTGCTGTGCGGTTGTTCATCCGTAGCTGTTCATCCGTAGCTGTTCAGTTGTGGCTGTGCTGGTACGGCTGTTCAGTTGTGGCTGTGCGGCGCTGTGAAGTTGTGGCTGTGCGTCGGTGTCGGCCGTCCGGGCTCCCGGCTCCCCTCCGGAAGGGAGCTCGACGGGCCAACCGTCTGAAAGTTTGACCATGTTGTGGAAGTTGGCTGCCAACTTCACTGTACTTATGTCCGCTTGGAAGCGGCCTATAACCATCTCTCCTTGAACTGCCGGAAGATGGCGAGAAGTTGTAGTGTTTGGCCGTGGAGCCGGAACATGCCTCCGTCAAGGGGCGGAAACCGCCGGAGCGGCAGTGGTCCCCCCGCGACGTGGCCGACGAGCTGCGCACCCGGATCAGGGCCGGAGTGCTGCCGCCGGGCGAGCGCATGCCCACCCAGGCCAGGCTCGCGCAGGAGTTCGGGGTCGAGCGCGGGGTCGTCCGCCAGGCCCTGCGCATCCTCCAGTCGGAGCACCTGCTCACCAACGTCTCCAAGGGCGCACCGGCGACGGTCGCCCCGAATCTGGGTGCCGGTGCCCTCCTGACCGGCCCAGGAGCCTCGCCGCAGCCCACGATGGCGGCACTCACCCCCCGCATCAACGAGGCCTTCTCGGCCCCGCACGTCGAGATCGACGCCCTGTGCCTGACCGCCGTGTCGCTCACGCTGGCGATCGGTGAACCACTGCGCCGGATCCACGCGGGGGAGCTGAAACCGGCCAAGATCGACGTCCGGGTCCTGCTGCCGTCCCGGGACATCGACCTGGCGTTCCCGACGGCGGTGGACGGCTCGTCGGCCGAGCGGCTGCAACGGCAATGGCTCGCCCACCGCAACGCGCAGGGCCAGGTGCTGCGGCACAACCTGCTCACCCTGCGCGCCACGCACGGCATCGATGTCCGGGTCAGCTTCCGCGCGCTGCCCTTCACACCGCCGGTCAAGCTCTACCTCCTCAACGGGACGGAAGCGCTGTTCGCCTACTACACGGTCAGCCTGCACGAGCAGCAGGTCGGCCACGAGCGGTTGGCGATGTACGACGCCGAGGGCACCCGCTCGGTCCTGTTCGCCTTCGAGCAGGGTGCCGGAGCGCGGGACACGACGTTCGTGGAACAGTCGCTGCTGTGGTTCGACGCCCTGTGGGAAACGATCAGTTCGGACCTGATACTCACGAGCTGAGGGCGGGCCCGCTGACCAGGAGGGCGAGGATCACTGCGCCTGCGGAGCTGAGGGTGGGCCGCCTGGACCTGATACCTACGGTGAGCAGGAGCAGGCCGATGGTCCCGGCGGTGCCGTACTTCCACTGGACGGTCTGTTCGAGGACGGCGGAGACGATGGTGAGGGCGGGCATGGTGTTCCTCCCTTCGGAGGCGGGACGCGCGGGGGGAGGTGCGGAGGCAGAACTTCCGCCAACTCTGCCAAGTTGGCAACCAACTTTCTCTATGTTGTCCCCACTTGGTGACAACTGCTAAACAACTTCCGGGTAACTCCCGCCAGATGGATCGAAGTTGTAGCGTTTGGTCGTGACCCAGGAGAACGTGGCCGTGAACGGCAGCCGAAGCTCTTCGCCGCAGCAGATCGCCGATGCCCTGCGCGAACGCATCCGCGCCGGCGAGCTGAAGGCCGGCGACCGGCTGCCCACGCAGGCCGAACTCGCCGACGAGTTCGGCGTGGAGCGCGGTGCCGTGCGACAGGCCCTGCGCGCCCTCCAGGACGACGGTCTCCTCACCAACGTGAGCAAGGGCAGCCCGCCACGCATCGCGGAACAGACGTCGGCCCACGACGAACCCCAGCCCACGATGGTGGCCCTGGCCCCCCGGCTGACCGCGGCCTTCTCGGCCCAGCACGTCCGCATCGACGCGGCCTGCCTCACCGCCGAGAGCCTCATCCCGGCCCTCAGTGAACCCGTCCGGCTGATCCACGGCGGCAGCCTGCGCCCGCAGAAGGTCGACGTCCGCATCCTGCTGCCGTCCCGCGACATCAACCTCGCCTTCCCCGTCCCGGTCGACGCCTGCGACGGCGGCGACCCGGTCCACGAACGCTGGCTGGCGATGCGCAACGCGCAGGGTCACGTCCTGCGCCACAACCTGCTCACCCTGCGCTCGCAGGGCATCGAGGTGAGCGTGTCCTTCCGGGCGCTGCCCTTCACCCCGCCGATGAAGCTGTACCTCCTCAACGGGCAGGAGGCGCTGATGGCGTACTACATGGTCATGCGGCGCGAGGAATCCACGGACGAAGGAGTCCTCGACATGTACGACGTGCTGGGCACCGAGTCGCTCCTGTTCTCCTTCGAGAAGGCCGTCGGCCAGCGCGACGCCGCGTTCGTGGAGGAATCCCAGAAATGGTTCGATGCCCTCTGGGAAACCATCACGACGGACCTGACACTCTCCTAGTGACTTCTGATACCACGCGGGCTGATCAGGCGGCATCCAGGACCGGGCGCGAAGAGGCCGAGGAGTTGCGCAGACGGATCCGCGATGCCCGGGTCGTCCTCTGGGACTTCGACGGGCCGATCTGCAGGCTGTTCGCCGGGCACTCGGCGGAGCGGGTGGCCGACGGACTGGTGGAGTGGCTGGCGGGCCGGGGTCTGCGCGGCCTGCTGACGGAGGCCGAGCGGGAGTCCCCCGATCCCCATGTCGTCCTGCACGCGGTGGACCGCCGGCACCCCGGCAGCGACCTGGTGGCGGAGCTGGAGGAGCGACTCACCCAGGAGGAGGTGCGGGCCGCCGCCTCCGCGATGCCCACGGCCTGGGCCGACCCGCTCATCCGGACCTGGACCGCTGTGGGCGGGCGTCTGGCCATCACCACCAACAACTCGCCCCGCGTGGTGAACGAGTACCTGGGCAGCAGGGGCCTCGCGTCCTGCTTCGCGCCCCATGTCTACGGCCGTACCCAGGACCTCCATCTCCTCAAGCCGCATCCGCACTGCCTGAACCGTGCCCTGACCGCGATGGGCTCGGCGCCCGGCAGCGCCCTGATGATCGGTGACGCGCCCTCGGACTACCGCGCCGCCCGAGAGGCCGGCGTTCCGTTCCTGGGCTACGCGCGTAATAGCCACAAGGAGAAGCTGCTGAGGGACGCCGGGGCGACGACCGTGGTGGCGTCGCTGCAGGTCGTGCTGTCGGCGGTCCGGGAGAAGTAGAGAACCGTCGGGGGCCGGGTCAGGCCTGGGCGGTGAGGAGAAGGAACAGGACGGCGGTGACCCAGGCCGCCAAGGTGTGGTGACGTGCCCGGACGGCCACCGTGAGCAGGAACAGCAGCACCAGGCCCAGCACTCCGAGTCGGCTCTGTACGGCTGTCCCCGCACAGAGCGCGAGGAGTTCACAGATGCCCGTCAACAGGAGCATGTCCTTCCACCTTCCTGCCTTTGTCGGTGAGGTCGTCAACTGGCCGTCCAATTGGACCGGTTGCCGTGAAGTGGACTTCCCCTGCCAAGTAGATCCCTAATCAACTGACCTTGAATGTGGGTTAGTTGACGGAAAGTGGTGTGGATCCGGGCGGCGGGCGGTACGGTCGGCCTGTGAGTGAACGGCAGGGTGGTGACAGCGGCGGCAGGGAGTTCCACCGGGTCTCGGAGGCGCTGCGCTCCCGGATGGCCGACGGGACGTATCCGCTGGGCGCCTTCCTGCCGTCCCAGCGAGCTCTGGCGGAGGAGCTCGGGGTCTCCCGGGACACCGTCCAGCGCGTGATGAAGGAACTCGCCGAGGACGGCTGGGTCGAATCACGGCAGGGCAGCGGGTCGCGCGTGGTGAGGACCGGCGCCGTCCCGGACGAGCCCGCACGGACCGGACCGGCCGAGGTCCGCCGCCGTCACTCCCCGGCCGGACTGGGCGACGTCCTCAACAGGGTGTTCGCACAGCCCGAGGTCACCCTGGACGTCTACACGCTGACCTCCGAATCACTGGACGCCCACATCCGGCTGCAGGCGGAGCGGATCGCCTCCGGCCTGATCAGCCCTGAGCGCGTCTCCTTGCGCCTGCTCCTGCCCTCCCTGGCCGCTGACCTGCCGTATCCGCAGGTCAAGGACGATCCCGCCGACACCAGGCTGCGCGCTCGGCTGCACGAGATCACCGAGCGGCACACCGCGTCCCTGCACGGCACCCTCGAGGTCCTCAAGACCCAGGGGTACGTGCCGTCCGTCCGCGCCGAGGTCCGGTACGCCCCGCTGATCCCGGCGTTCAAGGCCTACCTGTTCAACGGCGCGGAAGTGCTGATGGGCCCGTACCAGGTGATCGAGCGCACGATCCTGCTGCCCTCCGGCGAGGAGGTGGAGTCCCTGGACGTCCTCGGTCTCGGGGCCCAGCTCACACACCATGTGAGGGACGACGACCCGACCTCGCGGGATTCGGTCTTCGTCCACTCCTGGCAGTCGTGGTTCGAGTCGCTCTGGGAGCATCTCGCCCGGTAGTCCGGGGGCCGTGCGCTAGCATCCCCGCATCGTGCGAGCGACAGCTCACGTCCGTACGTAGGAGATGGCGAACAGGCCGACCTCGAACGACCGGCAGCACAACAGTGGCGGACCACCCGTTGTGACCACTGCGTCATCGCCCCTGGTCGTGCGGTGCCTCCCATGGCCCTAGCGTGTGCCCCACCTTTCCACCCGTGCGTTAGTTCTTCGGAGCGGCCCCATGGTCGACCCCTACGCCGCTTTCCGGGCGTTCGTCGAACAAGCAAGACACACACCGGCGACCTCCGGTCATCACAACCTGAACCACGTGGTTCCCCTGACTGCCGACGTGGCACGGGTGGTGCGCAGGGACGAAGGCGCCCTGGTGACGGTGCGGATCAGGCGCCCGGACGTCCTGCCCGTGGTGATCAGGACGTGGCGGAACGAGGCGACGATCCTCGACTCCCTCCGCGAGGCGCTGCCCCTGGCGCCGGAATGCCTGGTCAGGCGGCCCGAGTTCGCCATCCACAGCTATGTGGAAGGCGTCCCGCTCTCCACCGTCTGCGGAAACGGCAAACCCGTCGACACGCTGCTCATGAAGGCGCTGGCCGGACTGCTGGCCCGGATGACCCAGGTGCGCCGGACGGTGCTGCCGCCGCTGCCGGCCGGGTGGCCGGCCAACCACAACGACAGCCAGGCCTTCCTCAAGATGCTTGCCCTCCTCGCCGACGAGCAGATCCGCAAGCCCAACTGGCCTGCCTTCGGCGGCCTGTTCAAGGCGCTCGGCATCCCCGACGACACGCTGCTCAGCTACGCCGAGCGGGTACCGGCCATGACGCGCCGGCCGTACAGCCTGCTGCACGCGGACCTGCACCGGGACAACGTGATCGTGACGTACGACGGCGAACCGCCCCTGGTCTGCGTCGACTGGGAGCTGGCGACCTACGGCGATCCGCTGCACGACCTCGCGACCCATCTGGTGCGCATGCGGTACCCGTCCCACCAGTGGGCCGAGGTCGTCGACGCCTGGGTGGAGGCCATGTGCCAGTTCCGTCCCGCGGCGGCGAACGGCCTCGCCAAGGACCTGCACCACTACCTCGAATTCGAGCGGGCGCAGTCCGTGTACCCGGACGTCATGCGGGCCGCGCGCTCGCTGGAGGAGTCCTTCACCCAGAAGAACCTGGACGTGGCGACGGACACGGTGGGCAAGGCGCTGCGGGCGGCCGCGAGGCCACTGCGGCTCAGGAGCGTACCGACCGACGGCGAGATCGAGGGTGCCCTCGTCCGCTGGCTGGCAGCACGCACCGACGGGCCGGTCAGCGGGCGGGACTGGCTGCTGCGGGCTTTCGACTGGACGCCGGACCCGCGGTTCGCCGAGCATCCGCGGTTTCCTCCGGGCGCCGTGAGGCACGCTCTGCTGGCCGAGGGCGCGGCGTCCGCGGACCGGGTGTTCAAGGGCACCGCGCACCTCAACACCGTCGTCTGGGTGGAGGACAGCCCCATGCCGGTGGTCGTGCGCCGCAAGCTGCCCGACGCCCGCCGGCGCGAGCCGGTCCACCTGTACGAGCACGCCGTCCTGGGCGAGATCCAGCGATCGCAGGCCAAGGTGGCGGCCCCGAAGGTGCTCGCGCTAGGGGTGAGTTACCAGGACGACCCGTTCACGATCCACACCTACGTCGGATCCAGCGGCAAGCCGCCCGTCCATCCGGTCAACGGGCTGCGCCCCTACGAGGCCGACGGACTCGTCGACCAGCTGGGCGAACTGACCCGGGTCGATCACACGAAGGTCGGCTGGAAGGAGACCCGTGACGACTTCTACGTCTGGCTCACCGAGCAGCTCGTCGTGCTCGTCGACGAGCTGCCTCAGGAGTCGCAGCAACTGGCCCGCGCCCTGGGCCTGCCCGGCGGCCACCGGCTGCGGGAGATCCTTTCCCGGCACCGGGTGAGCCGGCGCAGCCCCGTCCTGCTGCACGGCGACCTCAATCCGTGGAACCTGGTGTGCCGCAAGGACGCCCTGGCCGTGACCATCATCGACTGGGAGATGGCCCTGGTCGGCGACCCCCTCTACGACCTCGTGCGGCACATGCACCTGACCCCGACCAGGCCCGAGATCAGGAACCGCATGTTCCGGCGGTGGTCTGAGCGGCTGGACGAGGAGTACACCAAGGGCTGGCGCGCCGACTGGCACGTCTACCGCTGGTTCGAGATCGTCCGCTCCGCCTACGTCGACCTGGACCGGCTGGCCACCCGCGCGAGCCTCGACGTCCCCAACGTCCGCCGTGCCGTGGACTCGTACGCCTCGACCCTGGCCGCCGCCACCGCGGCCCTGGGCCTGCCCACCCCACCGACGGCGAACCCGTATCTCGTACGGGCGCTGGCCCGCGGCAGGTCCTGACCGCACGGCCCGCTGCTCGTGCGGTCCCGCCGCCGGGCGGCCCGGATGGCGGGCCGTTCCCTTCCCACGCGGCCCGTGTGGCGGGCCGTCCGCTGCTCGTGCGGTGCCGGTGTCTGCGGGGTCCGGTGTCTGCGTGGTCCGGTGTCCGGACGGTCGGACGGCCGCCCTCCGCCCCGCCCGGACGGTTGGGGCCGGCCTCTGCCCGGACGGTCGGGCGGCCGATCGCTTCACCGCACCCGCAGCATCACCAGCCGACCTCAACCCGAGTTGAGGTCAAGGCCCGCCCTGTCCGGTCGTAGGCTCGGCCCATGACTGAGACCGGGCTGCGCGAGCGCAAGAGGCAGCGGATGTACCAGGAGGTGTCGGACATCGCCGTCCGGCTCTTCGTCGAGCGGGGCTTCGACGCGGTGTCGGTCGCGGAGGTCGCCGCCGCGGCCGAGATCTCCAAGCCGACGCTGTTCCGGTACTTCCCGGCGAAGGAGGACCTCGTCCTGCACCGGTTCGCCGACCATGAGCGGGAGGCGGCCGAGGTGGTCGCCGCGGGGCGGGCGGAAGGGGTCGCCCCGCTGGCCGCCCTGCGCCGGAACTTCCTCGACGGGATCGCCGCGTCCGACCCGATCACGGGCGTCAACGACCACCCCGCGGTCCGCTCCTTCTGTGCCCTCCTCTACGGCACCCCGGCCCTGGTCGCCCGCCTGTACGCCTATCTGGAGCGGTCGGAGGCCGCGCTGGCGGAGGTCCTGGGCGGTGACCTCGGCGCGCGCCTCGCGGCCGGGCAGATCGTCGCCGTCCGTCGGATCCTCGCCCAGGAGAACTGGCGGCGGATCGAGGCGGGGGAGCGGGCGGACGCCGTACGCCCGGCGGCGGTCGCTGCGGCCGAGCGGGCGTTCGGGGCGCTGGCGGCGGGGCTCCCGGACCTGGCCTGAAGCTTGGTTATAAATTTAACTCGGTTACGTTATTCGGGTAGCCTCGCCCGTATGACGTCACCCGACCCCGCCCCCGAGGACCTCGTCGAGCCCCTCCACGACTCCCTCCGCCGGGAACGCGCCCACCACGACGCCTGCCGCGCTGCGCTCGCCGCGATGCGCGCGGGCGCCGACCTCCAGGTCGTCACCGGCGAGGACGTCTCCGCCTCCGGTGCCGACGCCGAGGTCCTCGGACACCGGCTGCGCAGCCAGGCCAAGGCCCTGCACGAACTGCCCGACGGGCCCCTCTTCTTCGGCCGGCTCGACTTCGCCGAGGGAACCGGCGGCGAACACGCCGGCCTCGCCCACCACATCGGCCGGGTCCGCATCAGCGAGCACCCGGCCGTCCCGCCGCTCGTCGTCGACTGGCGCGCGCCCGTCTCCCGCGCCTTCTACCAGGCCAGCGCCCGCGACCCGCAGGGCGTCGCCGTCCGCCGCCGGTTCGGCTGGGCGCCGGGCAGCCGGGGCGACTCCGCCGACCTCACCGGCCTGGAGGACGAACACCTCGGCTGCGGCGAGTCGCGGGAGAGCGACCTCGTCGCCCTCGAGATCGAACGGCCCCGCGTCGGCCCGATGCGCGACATCGCCGCCACCATCCAGCCCGAACAGGACGACCTCGTCCGCGAGAAGCCGTCCGCCTCGGTGTGCGTGCAGGGCGCCCCCGGCACCGGCAAGACCGCCGTGGGCCTGCACCGGGCCGCCTACCTGCTCTACACCCACCCCCAGCGCGTCCGCCGCGGCGGACTCCTCATCCTCGGCCCCAACCGCACCTTCCTCTCCTACATCGCCGAGGTGCTGCCCTCCCTCGGCGAGACCGGCGTACGGCAGTCGACCCTCTCCGACGAGATCGCCCGCCACCCGGTCACCGGCACCGATCCCGAGCCGACGGCCGCCGTCAAGCACGACGCCCGCATGGCGGAGGTACTGCGCCGCGCCCTGTACGCGCGCGTGAACGCCGCCGCCGCGCACGACCTCACCGTGGCCGAGGGCTCCTCCCGATGGCGGGTCACCGGCACGGAGATCGCGCGGATCGTGACGGACGTACTCGCGGAACAGCCCCCTTACGACATCGGCCGCGAGCGGGTGCGCAGCCGGATCGCGCGGCGCCTCCAGGAACGGGCCGAACGGCACAGCGCAGCCCGCCCGGCCTCCTGGCTGCGCCGCACGGAACGGTCCCGTCCGGTGAGCGCCTGCCTGGACGCCGTCTGGCCCCGTGTGCGGCCCGAGGAGATCGTCGCCGCGCTCCTCGCCGACCCGGCGTGGGCCGCCGACGGCCTCCTCGACGCCGCCGAGCGCGAGGCCCTGTGCTGGGCCCGCCCGCCGCGCTCGTACCGCTCCGCGCGCTGGTCGGCCGCCGACCTCGTGCTGCTCGACGAGGTGGCCGGACTGCTGGCCCGTCCGCGGGGATACGGCCATGTCGTCGTCGACGAGGCGCAGGACCTCTCCCCGATGGAGTGCCGGGCCATCGCCCGCCGGGTGCCGTTCGGCTCCCTGACCGTCCTCGGCGACCTGGCACAGGGCACCACCCCGTGGGCCGCGCACTCCTGGCCCGTCCAACTCGCCCACCTGGGCAAACCCGAGGCGAGCGTGGCCGCGCTGACCGTCGGCTTCCGCGTCCCCGGCGCGGTCCTCGCCCTCGCCAACCGGCTCCTCACCCGCCTCGGCACCGACGTGCCGCCCGCCCGCTCCCTGCGCCGCGACGGCACGCTCCGCGTCCGGCCGGCCGACGGTGACCTCCCCGCCGCGGTCGTCTCCGCCGTACGCGACGCCCTCACCCACGAGGGGTCCGTCGGCGTCATCACCGCCGACGCGGCCACCCCGCGCATCCGCGCCGCGCTCACCACGGCGGGCCTCGACACCGACCCCCGCCTGACGACCGTCCCGGCGACCCTCGTCAAGGGCCTCGAGTACGACCATGTCGTCGCCGTCGAACCGGCGGCGATCGCGGAGGCGGAGCGACGCGGCCTGAACCGCCTGTACGTCGTCCTGACACGGGCCGTGTCCCGCCTGGACGTGGTGCACGAGCGGGCGCTTCCGTGGGAGGGGTGAGTCGTTCCGCGGGAGGGGTGAGGCGGGGCATCCTGGACTGACGATGCTGCTCTTCCTCGACGTGGACGGCCCGCTGATCCCGTTCGGCGGCCCTGACCCGTACCCGCTGTACGGCCCGCCCGCGCCCCACCCCCTTCTCTCCCGCCTGGACCCGGCCCTCGGGCCCCGGCTGCTGGCCCTCGGCTGCGACCTGGTGTGGGCGACGACCTGGGGCGAGGACGCGAACACGGTCGTCGGCCCATGGCTGGGCCTGCCGCCGCTGCCGGTGCTGGACCCGGACGACGACCCGCCCGTCCCCGGCGTCCACTGGAAGACGCGGCCCGTGCTGTCCCGGGCGGCGGGCCGCCCCTTCGTCTGGCTCGACGACGAGATCACCTCCGCCGACCGGGAGTACGTCGACGCCGGCCACCCGGCCCCGGCGCTGCTGCACCGGGTCGACCCTCAGCGGGGCCTGACGCGGGAGGACTTCGAGACGGTGGAGACCTGGCTGCCACGACGGCCGCTCACGTGAAGTCGTACACCACGACGTCGGTGATCCGGACGAATCCGAGGCGCTGGTAGAGGGCGTTGCTCGTCGGGTTGGCCGCGTTCGTGTACAGCACGACCTCCTGGGCGCCCGCCGCCAGCGCGGCCCGGCTCACCTCGACCGTCACGGCACCCGCGTAGCCGCGGCCGCGCAGGTGGGCCGGGGTGTAGACGGGGTCCACCCGGACCTGGCCGCCGACCAGCGGGTTCACCCCCGCCATGGAGACGGGTGTGCCGTCCGGGGTCTCCCAGTAGGTGTAGCGCTTCTCGGCGAAGCGAGTGGCGGCCCAGGAGCCGGCGTCGATGGTGACGTCCTCCCCGACGTCCGCGGCGAACTCCCGGCACCAGCCCATCAGATGCTCGTGCTCCCCCTCGCCCACGAGCCGGCCCCGGCCCGCCGGGAACGGCTCCGGCGGGGTGAGCGTGCCCAGGCGGTACAGGTGGAGGCGGACCCGGGGCGCCGGCGTCGCGCCGGTGCGGCGCTGCCAGGCCTCGGCGAAAGCGGTGGCGGTGCTGTCGTCCGAGGTGACCCAGGGCAGCGAGTGCCCGAGGGCGATCAGCCGGGCGGCGAGCGCGTCGGCCTGCTCGGCGCTCAGGGAGGTGACGCTCAGTCCGCGCGAGGGGAACCGGTAGAAGATGGCGCCCACCTCGCCCCCTCGCTCCAGCCGCCCGAACACGGCACCCTCGGTCCCCTGAGTCCGCAGCTTCTCGGTCACGGACAGCGCCGTGGTGTGCAGAGCGGGGCGCGAACGCAGGAAGTCCCCGGCCCGCGCGAGGAATTCGTCGACGTCTTCGGTGAGTCGCCAGTCATCGGTGCGCATGCCTCATCCTCGCGCGGACCACTGACAACGGCCCGGACTCACCGCGGGGACCGCCCGCCGCAGCCGGTCAGCCGCGTCGGTGAGGCGGGGTGCGGGTGCGGCCCGGACCCTACGCTCCCCCCATGGCTGACGACTGCTCCGGGCATCCGCGCCTCGCCGCGCTCTACGATCCCCTCGACCCCGACCGCGGCGACCTCGACGCGTACGTCCGCACGGCGGCGGAGTTCGGGGCGCGCCGGGTACTGGACATCGGCTGCGGTACGGGGGTGTTCGCGCTCCTGCTGGCCGATCGGGGGATCGACGTCGTCGGCGTCGACCCCGCCGCCGCGTCCATCGACGTGGCCCGCGCCAAGCCGGGCGCCGAACGGGTTCGCTGGATCCGCGGCGACGCGACGGCCCTTCCGTCGCTGCGGGTCGACCTGGCGACCATGACGGCGAACGTCGCCCAGGAGATCGCCGATCCACAGGCCTGGCGGGAGACACTGCGAGGCGCTCACGCCGCGCTCCGTCCCGGCGGGCACCTGGTCTTCGAGACCCGGGATCCGGCCGGGCGGGCCTGGGAGGAGTGGAACCGGGCGGCGTCGTACGGCGTGACGGACGTCCCCGGTGTCGGCGCCGTCGAGAGCTGGGTCGAGCTGACCGACGTGAGCGGGCCGCTGGTGACGTTCCGTTGGACGTACGTGTTCGCCGCGGACGGGCAGGTGCTGACCTCGGACTCCACACTGCGCTTCCGTGATCGGCAGGAGGTCGAGGCCGAGCTGGCCGCGCAGGGGTATGAGGTGGAGGACGTGCGCGACGCTCCCGACCGGCCGGGCAGGGAGCTGGTGTTCGTCGCACGGCGTCCCCAGGGAGGGCCGCCGTTGGGCGGATCGGGTGGTCCTCCGCGTGGCGTGGCGCACTTTTGCAAGCGGGTGCTTGCAAAAGTTAGCGGAGGTGGGGCACTGTGGAGGCATGGCATCGCTCAACGTCGGCAATCTCGGTGAGTACCTGCGCGAGCAGCGGCGGAACGCCCAGCTCTCGCTGCGGCAGCTCGCCGACGCCGCCGGGGTGTCCAATCCGTACCTGAGCCAGATCGAGCGAGGGCTGCGCAAGCCGAGCGCGGAGGTGCTGCAGCAGGTCGCCAAGGCGCTGCGGATCTCCGCCGAGACGTTGTACGTCCGGGCCGGCATCCTCGATGCCGAGCGCGACCGCGACGACGTCGAGACGCGGGCCGTCGTCCTCGCCGATCCCACGCTGACCGGGCAGCAGAAGCAGGTGCTGCTCCAGATCTACGAGTCCTTCCGCAAGGAGAACGGGTTCGTGGGCGGCGACGGCACGGTGGACGCCCAGCGCGGTGCGGACGCCGTACCCGGCACCAGCACGGTCGGCGGCACCGACGCCGATCCGCAGCAGACGGCCCGTTGACCGGACCAGGGGACCGGCCGCCCGACTGCGGACCCGCACCAACCGACATCGACGAACACGACGACGAACGCGACGAACGCGAATACGGGAGGACCATCACCATGGCCATCAGCGACGACCTGCGCAAGACCTTCAGCGACCCCACCCCCCTCTACTTCGCCGCCGGCACCGCCGACCTGGCTCTCCAGCAGGCGAAGAAGGTGCCGGGCCTGGTGGAGCAGCTGCGTACCGAGGCGCCCGCCCGCTTCGAGGCCGTCCGCAACACCGACCCGAAGGTCGTCCAGGAGCGGGCCGCCACCCGTGCCAAGGAGGCCGGTGTGAAGGCGAAGGAGGCGCAGGAGACCCTCCAGACGAAGGTCAACGAGTTCATCGCCTCCCTCGACGGCGACATCAAGAAGCTCGGCACCACGCTCGACGCCGACCTGAAGAAGATCGGCGAGTCCGCCCAGGACATCGCGCTGCGCAGCGTCGGCGTCGCCGCCGAGTACGCCGTCAAGGCCCGCGAGACCTACGAGAAGGTCGCCGAGCACGGCGAGCAGGCCGTGAAGACCTGGCGCGGCGAGGCCGCCGAGGACATCGAGGAACTGGCCATCGCCGTCGAGGGCAGGGACGAGCCCGCGGCCGGGCCGGTCGTGGTCAAGGACGAGCCCGGGCCCGCCGCGGCCGACGCCGACGCCGACGCGAAGAAGGCCCCGGCCAAGAAGGCTCCGGCCGCCCGCAAGACCACCGCGAAGAAGACGACGACCCCGGCCAAGTGAGACCGGCGGGGCCACGCGGTACGGATCAGGAAACGGCGTACCGATCAGGAAACGGCGACGGGCCGGGCACTCGGTGAGTGCCCGGCCCGTTGTACGGGTAGGGCGAGCGCGGTTGCGGGTACGGTGACCGCGTAAGGACGAGCCATGTCGTGCCGAGTCGGGTGGTGGACGTAGTGCTGATGGAAGGTTTCGCGGGGTTCATGTCTCTGCTGAGCCTGGCCCTGATCGTGTTCAGCGGCTTCGCTCTGTTCGACGCGGCCATCCGCCGCGAGGACGGCTTCCGGGCCGCGGACAAGAAGACCAAACCGTTCTGGCTGATCATTCTCGGGATCGCCTTCGTGGTGAGCCTGATCTTTCCCATCCTGTCGTTCCTGCCGATCATCGGCCTGATCGCGAGCATCGTCTACATGGTCGACGTCCGGCCGGCCCTGCGCTCCCTGCCGGGCGGCGGCCGCAGCAGCAGAGGCGGCGGCTCCAGCAGCGACGGGCCCTACGGGCCGTACAACGGCGGCCGGTAGCCCGCTCCCGTCGGGCCAGGGTGCTTCTACGGCACCCGGTCCAGCAGGACCACCGCCACGTCGTCCGTCAGCTCGCCGCCGTTCAGCTCGCGCACCTCGTTGACCGCGGCCCGCAGCAGATCCTCGCCGCTCAGGCCGGCCGCGAGCTGGCGGCGGATCATCTCCACCATGCCGTCCTGGCCCAGCCGCTCCCGGCCCTCGCCGACGCGGCCCTCTATCAGCCCGTCGGTGTAGAGCATCAGGCTCCACTCGGCACCCAGCTCGACCTGCATCCGCGGCCAGCGGGCGCCCGGCAGCAGCCCCAGCGCCGGGCCGTTGTTGTCGTACGGCAACAGCCGGGCCGGCCGGTCGGGGCGGGCGATCAGCGGCGCCGGATGCCCGGCCAGGCACAGGCCGGCCCGCCGGCCGTCGGGTGCGATGTCCACCGTGCACAGCGTCGCGAAGATCTCGTCGTCGTCGCGCTCGTGCTCCAGCACCTGCTGGAGCGTGTTCAGCAGCTGGTCACCGCAGAGCCCGGCCAGCGTCAGCGCCCGCCAGGCGATCCGCAGCTCCACGCCGAGCGCCGCCTCGTCCGGGCCGTGCCCGCAGACGTCACCGATCATCGCGTGGACGGTGCCGTCCGGGGTGCGGACGGTGTCGTAGAAGTCGCCGCCGAGCAGCGCGCGTGAGCGGCCGGGGCGGTAGCGGGCGGCGAAGCGCAGCGGGGAGCCCTCCAGCAGGGGCGTCGGCAGCAGGCCGCGCTCCAGACGGGCGTTCTCCTGCGCGTGCAGCCTGCCCTCGGCGAGCCGCCGCTCGGCGGTGTCCGACCGCTTGCGCTCGACGGCGTACCGGATGGCGCGGCTCAGCAGCCGTCCGTCCAGCTCGTCGCGGAACAGGTAGTCCTGGGCGCCGACGCGCACCGCCTGCGCGCCGCGTTCGGCGTCACCGGACGCGGTGAGCGCGAGCACGGCGTGCCGGGGTGCCAGCTCCAGGACATGCCGGAGTACGGCCAGCTCGTCGTCGTCGGCGGCGCGGCCGGGGGCCGGCAGGGCGAGGTCCAGCAGGATGCAGTGGACGTCGTCGGTGAGCAGCCGCTCGGCCTCGGTGAGGTTGCGGGCGGTGCGCATCCGGATCGGCTTGCCGGCCGAGTCGAGCAGGTCGGGCACGATCGGGGCGGCCGTGGGGTCGTCCTCGATCAGCAGCAGTGTGAGGTTGGCGTGGGCGGCGGTCACGTCGTGGGGGACGCCGCCGCCGGGCGTGGCGTTGTTCGCGGCCGTCGCGTCGTTGCGAAAGTCGGTCCGGTCGTCCGTGCGCCGGGTCCCTTCCGTGAGGGGACCCTCGCCTGCGGGCGCGGCCTGCGCCTGACCACACTCCACGGCCGGGATCGCTCTCTGCCGCGGTACGGGTACGGGCATCGTGTTGGGTTCCTTCCCTCCCCCCGAGGGCATGGCGGGGACGAGGGACCTCGACCCACCGACGGGGACCATAGCGGCAGAAGGCGCCGCAGCGGAATGGTGTACGGCACGTCGCTTGATCTCTCGCCAGTGTCATATGCCGCGATCCCTACCGCAGTTGGGCAGGGCGGTACGGGGGTCGGGATGACGAAGGTCACGTCCCCACCGGGTTTGCCGCCGGGGGGCCGTGCCGTGCGTCACGTGGCCGTGGTCACGCGGGCCGTACGAGGATCTCGGTGACCGTCCGCCGCCGTTGGCGGGCACCCACCCGGTGTCCTACGCGCCGGGCCGCACCACGCCGAGGATCGGCATCGAACCGGCCCCCGCGAGCGTGACCGTCCGGCCGGGGCGGGGGGCGTGGACCATCGTGCCGCCGCCGACGTACATCGCGACATGGCTGGCGTCGTCGAAGTAGATGATCAGATCGCCGGGGCGCATGTCCTTCACGGCGACCTGCTTCAGCTGCCGCCACTGCTCCTGCGAGGTGCGGGGGATGGTGACGCCGGCGCCGGCCCAGGCCTGGGAGGTCAGGCCGGAGCAGTCGAAGGTGTCCGGGCCTTCGGCACCCCACACGTACGGCTTGCCGATCTGCGCGGTGGCGTACCGGACGGCCCGCATGCCTTGCGCGGTGGCCTGGCCGGTGGCGGCGCCGTCGAGTATCCCGGTGCCCAGCCAGGTGGTCTGCGCCTTCTGGGCGGCCTGTTCCTGGAGCCGGGCGAGGCGCTCCTTCTCCTCCTTCTCCAGGGTGGACTCGAGCTTCTCGGCCGCCGCGATCTGCTTCTCGATCGTCTTCTGGGCGGTGGCCCTGGCCTTGCGGTTGTTCTCCAGCTTCTGCCACTGGGCGGAGGCGTCCCTGGTGTACTGCTCCAAGTCCTGCTGGGTGCGGGTCATTTCGCCGAGCAGGCCCTCCGTGGCGCGCTGACCCTGGATCACCCGGCCCGCTCCGTCGAGGAAGTCGCCCGGATCGTCGCTGAGCAGCAGCTGTGCCTCGTCGGGCAGTCCGCCGCCGCGGTACTGGGAGCGGGCGGCGGCGCCGGCGCGGTCCTTCAGATCGGCGAGCTCCTCGCGGCCCTCGACGATCTTCTTCGCCAGCTCCACCAGCTCCGCGGACTGCTTCTTCGTCTGTTCCTCGGCCGCGTTGTAGGCGTCGGTGGCGACGGCGGCGTCGTGGTACAGCTCGTCGAGCTTCTCGCGGACCGCTTCGAGATCCTCGTTGGTCGCGGGCGGAGCCGTGAGGTCGGGGGCCGTCGTCGGGGCGGTGGGCGAGGCCGTCTTCGGGGCCGGAGTGGGGCTCGGACTCGCGAACGCCGTGCCCGGTACCGCAAGGACGGTGACCGCGCAGACCACGGTCACGGCCACCGCGAGCAGGCTGCGCTTGCCCGAACCCATAACGTCCCCCATAGCTGATTTACCGTCAGTAACTTACGGTCGCCCGGGGATCGTGCCACGTCATGGCGGAAAACGACAGAGGTAGTCCTTCCCCCCGCCCCCGCCCCGGCATGACCATCGCCCCTCCTGTGTGACGAACGCCTCACGGGGATCGTTCCCGAGGCCGGGGGCAGTTGGAGGTGCCGGAGGTGAACCAGGCGTCTTCGGGGCGTCTCCGGGGGAGAGATCCCACGCGAGTTCCGGACCTGGGCGGTTCGGGCCTGCGGCGGCCCAGGCTTGCGGCGATTAGGAACCCACGGCGGCCCGGACCTGCGGCGGTTCGGAGGACGCGGCGGCTGGGAACTGCGGCGGCTGGGAACTGCGGTGGCCCGGACCCGCGGTGGCTGGGAGGCCTGGGCGGTTGGGGCCTGCGGTGGCTGGGACCTGCGGCGGCCCGGACCCGCGGCGGTTCGGAGGCCGGGGCGGCTGGGACCTGCGGTGGCCCGGACCCGCGGCGGTTCGGAGGCCCTGACGGCTGGGAACTGCGGCGGCCGGGACCCGTGACGGTTCGGAGGCTGTGACGGTTCGGAGGCAGTGACGGTTCGGAGGTCGCGGCGGCCGGGGCCCGGGGGCACCGCGCCCCTTCTCGCCGCGCTACCCGCGAGGCGTCAACGCTCCCCACGCCACGGTCACTTCCCCCTGCCGCCATCGCACCGGCCCGTCCGTCACCGGCCAGTCGGCGGTGAGGGCGCGCGCCGTGCGGATCCACCGCTGGCGGGCGCCGTAGGAGGCGTAGGGCGCGGCCGCGGCCCAGGCGCGGTCGAAGTCGCGCAGGAACGCGTGCACCGGCTCGCCGGGCACATTGCGGTGGATCAGCGCCTTAGGGAGCCGTTCCGCCAGGTCCGAGGGGCGCTCCAGGGATCCCAGCCGGGTCGCGAAGGTGACCGTGCGGGGACCCTCCGGGCCGAGCGCCACCCACACGTGCCGTCGTCCGACCTCGTCGCACGTCCCCTCGACGAGCAGGCCGCCCCGCGAGCCGCGCGCGGGGTCGGCCGGGGCGAGCCGGGCGCACAGCCGCTCCCAGACCGAGGCGACCTGGTCCTCGTCGTACTGGCGCAGCACATTGGCGGCGCGGATGAGATGCGGCGGCCGGGTCACGGGGACCTCGAAGCCGCCGTGCCGGAACGCGAGGCCGTCGCGTTCGTACGGCTTCGCCGCGGTGACCCGGGCCGGTTCGATCTCGACGCCCACCACGCGCGCGTGCGGGGCGACGGACCGCAGCCGGGTCAGCAGCTCGACCGCCGTCCAGGGCGCGGCGCCGTAGCCGAGGTCGACGGCCACGGGGTCGGCGGCGCGACGCAGCTCGGCGCCGTGGACCGCGGCGATCCAGCGGTCCATGCGGCGCAGCCGGTTGGGGTTGGTGGTCCCGCGCGTGACCGTGCCCACGACAGCGGTCCCCCTGCTCGGGTGAAGCCGAGAGTGGGGGAGGGAGAGTGGGCGGGGCGACATGGCTACGAGGGTATGCGGTACCCGGGCGGGGAAGGCCCGCACGTTCCCACCCCGGTCGCAGCCGCCCCGGACGCCCCCCGCTCTCGAACGGTTGAGCGACGAACGGTAACGGCCAGGCAAAAACCACCCCGCGGCACATCCGTACGGAATGGGAATACCTCGTTCCGGCGTTGGACTCCCTTGGAGGGCGCCCCACACCCTCCGTCCGGCATGCCCGCAGCAAGGAGGAAATGCCACGTGAGCCAGTACGTCAGCAGGCTCGGGCGTCGCTCTTCGGCGGCACCCTCACGACTGCGACTGCACCGCCGCCCCCGGCGTGTCGCCATGCTCTCCGTGCACACCTCACCCCTCCACCAGCCCGGCACCGGTGACGCCGGCGGCATGAACGTATACATCGTGGAGCTGGCGCAGCGCCTCGCCGCGATCAACATCGAGGTCGAGATCTTCACGCGGGCCACCACGGGCGGCCTCCCGCCCACGGTCGAACTGGCCCCCGGTGTCCTCGTCCGGCACATCGACGCCGGCCCCTACGAGGGCCTCGCCAAGGAGGAGCTGCCCGCGCAGCTGTGCGCCTTCACGCACGGCGTGATGCAGGCCTGGGCCGGCCAGCGCCCCGGCCACTACGACCTCGTGCACTCGCACTACTGGCTCTCCGGCCACGTCGGCTGGCTCGCCGCCCAGCGCTGGGGCACCCCCCTCGTGCACGCCATGCACACCATGGCCAAGGTCAAGAACGCCAACCTCGCCGACGGCGACACCCCCGAGCCCGCCGCCCGCGTCATCGGCGAAATGCAGATCGTCGCCGCCGCCGACCGCCTCATCGCCAACACCGCGGAGGAGGCCGGCGAACTCGCCGGGCACTACGGCGCCGAACCCGGGAAGATCGCCGTCGTCCACCCCGGCGTCAACCTCGAACGCTTCCGCCCGGCCGACGGCCGCGCCGCCGCCCGCGCCCGCCTGGATCTCCCGCAGGACGCCCTGATCCCGCTGTTCGCCGGCCGCATCCAGCCGCTCAAGGCCCCCGACGTGCTGCTGCGCGCCGTCGCCGTCCTCCTCGACCAGCGCCCCGACCTGCGGTCGAAGATCGTCGTACCGATCGTCGGCGGCCCCAGCGGCAGCGGCCTCGCCAAACCGGAGGGCCTTGAGAAGCTGGCCGCGCGCCTCGGCATCTGCGACGTCGTACGGTTCCGTCCGCCCGTCGGGCAGGACCAGCTCGCGGACTGGTTCCGGGCCGCGTCGGTCCTCGTCGTGCCGTCGTACAGCGAGTCCTTCGGGCTGGTCGCCATAGAGGCGCAGGCCAGCGGCACACCCGTGCTCGCGGCCTCGGTCGGCGGGCTGCCGGTGGCCGTCCGCGACGGTGAGACCGGCTTCCTGGTGCAGGGCCACGAACCGGCCCACTACGCGCGCGTGCTCGCCGAACTCGCCGACCACCCCGAGCTGGCCGCCCGCATGGGCGCGGCCGCCGCCCGGCACGCACAGTCCTTCGGCTGGGACACCGCGGCCGCCGCCACCGCCGACGCCTACACGGCCGCCGTGCAGTCCCACCGCCGTCACGTACGCTCCCAGCATGGGTGAGGCCAACATGAGCGCCGGCACCGGCGAAGGGACCGGCGACGGCGACGCCGAGAAGAGCGCCGCGCGGATCATCGAGGACGTCCTCAAGGACGCCGAGCTGGAGTGGGAGAGCCCCGAGCCCGGCACCTACGTCGTCCAGCTCCCCGGCACCCGCAAACTGAGGACGACCGTCTCGCTGATCGTCGGCCGCCACTCCCTGTCGCTGAACGCCTTCGTCATCCGCCACCCCGACGAGAACGAGGCGGGCGTCCACCGCTGGCTCCTGGAGCGCAACCTCAAGCTGTACGGCGTCAGCTACGCCGTCGACCCCCTCGGCGACATCTACGTCACCGCCCGCCTCCCGCTCTCCACCGTCACCCCCGAGGACACCGACCGGCTCCTCGGCCAGGTCCTGGAGGCCGCCGACGGCGCCTTCAACACCCTCCTGGAGCTGGGGTTCGCCTCCGCGATCCGCAAGGAGTACGCCTGGCGCGTCTCCCGCGGCGAGTCGACCCGCAACCTCGACGCGTTCCGCCACCTGACGCAACGACCCACCGAGTAGGCGGTCCCGAGCACCTGCTCCACCGTCAACGCGGTCAACGCCGCAACGCCGACGCGGCGGCTGCCCGCGGACCACGGTCACCGCGAACGCCGACGGTCACCCGCGCCGGACCTTCGGCGAGACCACCACGACCGGTGGCGCCTCGGCGACCACGTCGACGTCGGACGACCGTCGCCGCGGGGGTGGGGGCGGGGCGGGGGCAGGCGCGGGCGCCGAGCCGTACCGTCCCGGTGTCACGCCCACCAACCTGCGGAAGTGCCGGGTGAGATGGGCCTGGTCGTAGAAGCCCGCGGCCACCGCGACCTCGCCCACCGGCAGCCCGTCGAGCAGCAGCCGACGGGCCCGGTCCACCCGGCGGGCGGTCAGATACTGATGCGGCGCGATGCCGTACGCCCCGCTGAACGCCCGCACCAGGTGCGCCGGATGCGCCTGGAGCAGCCCGGCCGCCGCGCCCAGCGTCAGTCCCTCCGCCACGCGCGCGTCGAACAACTCCCGCAGCCGGCGCGCGAGGACGGGGTCGCGGTGCTGCGGCCGTACGGCCTTGCCGGGCCGCAGCAGGCCGCGCAGCCGTTCCCCGATGAACGTCAGCCGGCTGTCGGCCTCCAGCTCGTCGCCGGGCCGGGACAGCGCGCCGTGCAACTGGCCCACCCGCCGCCGCAGCACCGGATCCCGCAGGTCGGGCCCGTCCACGGCCGGCCCGATCAGCTCCTCGCCGAGCACGCTCGCGTCGAGGTACAGCACCCGCTTGCGGAAACCGTCCGGGGTGACGGCGGACCCGTTGTGCGGCACATGCGGCGGCAACAGCGACACGGAGTCGTGCGAGGTGTTGTGCGGGGTGCCGTGCTCATGCCGGTCCAGGTCGTACCGTACGGCCCCGTCGTCGACGATGAGCAGCGTCCACGCCTCGTGCACGTGCATCGGGTAGGCGTACCCGGTGAAGTGCGCGTGGAAGACCTCCACGACGCCCGGTACCCGGGGGCGCCAGGCAAAGACGTCGGCGGTCGGCTGCGGGGCCGGGCGGGAAACGGCCATGCAAAGAACGTACAAGACCGCGGCGGACGCCGGACGGCAGTCTCGTGGCATGAGCACTGAACCCCTTCGCTTCGACACGAAGATCGCCGTCCTGCTGCGCGAGGACCTGGAGACCTGGCAGCGCCTGAACGTCACCGCGTTCCTGGTCAGCGGCCTGGGCACGGCGGTGCCCGAGGTGATCGGGGAGCCGTACGAGGACGCGGACGGCGTCCCCTACCTGCCGATGTTCCGCCAGCCCGTGCTGGTCTTCGAGGGCACCAAGGAGACGCTGACGGCGGCCCACGCGCGCGTCCTCTCCCGGTCCCTCCCGCGCGCGGTGTTCACCGGCGACCTCTTCACCACCGGCAACGACCGCGACAACCGCGCGGCGGTGCGGGCCGTGCCGACGGACGACCTCGACCTGGTGGGGCTCGCGGTGTACGGGCCGCGGAACGCGGTGGACAAGGTGCTGAAGGGGGCGCGGATGCATCCGTGAGGCGCCTCCCGGCGATCCACAGCTCCTCCCGGCGATCCTCAGGCCGCGCGCCTCCAGCAGATCCTCAGGGCGCGCCGACCCCCACCTCTCTTCAGTCCGAGCCGACGTCCACGTCTCGTCAGGCCGCGCCGACCTCTACGTCCGCCTTCGCCGCTGCGGGGCGGCCGGCCAGGGCCTCCTCCGCCGGCAGGCCCCGCATCAGCAGCGCGTACCCGACGCCCGCCACCGTCCCGACGACCGCGCACAGGCCCCACAGCCACTCCGCGCCGTACCGGTCGATGACGACGCCGGACGTCAGCGGGGCGACGAGCGCGGCCACCGCCCACGACATGGAGTACATGCCCTGGTAGCGACCGCGGCCGTGCACGGGGGAGAGACGGACCACCAGGCCGGTCTGGGTCGGCGCGTTGACGATCTCGGCAAGGGTCCACACGCAGACCGTCAGCGCGAACAGGCCGACCGAACCGGCGAACGCGGTCAGCCCGAAGCCGTACCCGGCGAGGAGCGACGAGATCACCAGCAGCCGGCCCGGATCGCGATGCTGGATGAACCGGGTGACGGGGATCTGGAGCGCGACGATCAGGACGCCGTTGACGGCGATCGCCATGCCGTAGTCGGCCGGGGTGAAGCCGGCCGCGCCCATCGCCACCGGCAGGCCGACCGCCCCCTGCTGGAAGACGAACGCGACCAGGAAGGACAGCCCGACCACCCCCATGAACCGCCGGTCACGCAGCACGGTCCCGAGCCCTACGGCCTCCTGCGTGCTGGTCGTCATGTTCTTGCCGTCCTGCTCCGGGCGGGACTCGGGCACCCTGAGGAAGACGACGATCGCGCAGGCCAGCGTCATACCGGCCTCGATCAGGAACCCGGCGAGATAACTGAACTCGGCGATGAACCCGGCGCCCATGGAGGAGATGGCGAAGCCGAGGTTGATGGCCCAGTAGTTCAGCGAGAACGCCCGGACCCGGTCCTCGGGCGGCACGATGTCCGCCATCATCGCCTGCACCGCGGGCCGGGAGGCGTTGGAGGCCATACCGACGAGGAAGGCGACACCGGCGATGGCCAGCGGGTGGTGCACGAAGCCGAGAGCCGCCACGGACAGTGCGGTGCCGGTCTGCGCGACGAGCATCGTGGGCCGCCGGCCCAGCCGGTCGGCCATCACCCCGCCGGCCAGGGACGAGATGACCCCGCCCAGCCCGTGCAGCGCGGCGACGAGACCGGCGTAGGAAGCGGAGTAGCCGCGGTCGAGGGTCAGATACAGCGCCATGAAGGTGGCGACGAAAGCGCCGAGCCGGTTCACCAGGGTGCTGGTCCACAGCCACCAGAACTCGCCCGGCAGCCCGGAGACGGTCTCCCGGGCGGCACGTCGGAAGGATCTGACGGAGACGACGGACGACATGACAGATCCCCCGGATGTAAGCGGCGCTGGCGGTGCCTAGAACTTACGAGGGGGCCTGCTGCGGCGACCACTCAATTAACAGATCCCGTCAACTGTCCACCGGCCTCTCCACCGGCCTCTCCGCCGGCTGTCCGCTCCTCGGGCACCGGGCACCGGCCCCCAAAACCTTGGATTACGCTCATAGCCATGGCCGACGCACCGTACAAGCTGATCCTCCTCCGCCACGGCGAGAGCGAGTGGAACGCGAAGAACCTGTTCACCGGCTGGGTGGACGTCAACCTCAACGAGAAGGGCGAGAAGGAGGCGGTCCGCGGCGGTGAGCTGCTCAAGGACGCCGGCCTGCTGCCCGACGTGGTCCACACGTCCCTCCAGAAGCGCGCGATCCGCACCGCGCAGCTGGCCCTCGAGGCCGCCGACCGACTCTGGATCCCGGTCCACCGCTCCTGGCGCCTGAACGAGCGTCACTACGGCGCCCTCCAGGGCAAGGACAAGGCCCAGACGCTCGCCGAGTTCGGCGAGGAGCAGTTCATGCTCTGGCGCCGCTCGTACGACACCCCGCCGCCGCCGCTCGCCCGCGACGCCGAGTACTCGCAGTTCGACGACGCGCGTTACGCGACCCTGCCGCCCGAGCTGCGCCCCCAGACGGAGTGCCTCAAGGACGTCGTCGTCCGCATGCTCCCGTACTGGTTCGACGCCATCGTCCCCGACCTCCTCACCGGCCGCACGGTCCTGGTCGCCGCCCACGGCAACTCGCTCCGCGCCCTGGTCAAGCACCTCGACGGCATCTCCGACGCCGACATCGCGGGCCTGAACATCCCCACGGGCATCCCCCTGTCCTACGAACTCGACACCGACTTCAAGCCGCTCACCCCCGGCGGCACCTACCTCGACCCGGCCGCCGCAGCGGCAGCCATCGAGGCGGTCAAGAACCAGGGCAAGAAGAAGTAACGCGACACCGGTAAGCCCCCGACCTGCGAGTTTCTCGCGGGGCGGGGGCTTTTTGGTGGGGCTGGGCCGTCTCTGGGCCGTCAGGTGGGACGGCGCCAGCGGCGGACCCGGATGTCGAGGACGATCAGCAGCGCCACGGGGACGGCGATCTCGGCGGGCGTGTCGGCCCAGAGGGCGAGCGCGCCGCCGGCTGTGCCGATGAGCGCCATCGGCAAGTCGCGGGGACAGATGTCGACACTGACACCTGCGCGTGGGACCATATTGCCTCCTTCTGTGGTCGGTTCCTGGTTACGGCTTCCGAACGCGGAATTGGAAACGAATGCCGCCCCTGTCCGGGCGGCATTCTCATGCGCTGGAACTCTCCCATAGCAGCCACCCGTCCCACAAACGTGCAGCTGGAATGCGGGTGCTGTCCCTGTTCCGTAGACAGTTCGTCTACGGAACAGGGACAGTGAGGCTTTCCGGGGGCTTCATGACTCTCTCTAGTTTCCGCAAGTTTCCGGCATCTTCTCTGTGCCCGCTGCCGCTCGTTGGGGCTCCCTGAGTGATCTGAGAGTCCCTGACGTTACCTCAAGTGTCCTGACATCCATGAGGCGTTCCTCGGCATCCGGATATTCCATGGATGGAACGAATCGTTCCATCCGGTGAACGACGGGAAGTCTCCCTCGTGAGGGAGACTTCCCGTCACTGATTGCACGCTTTCCGCTAGCCAGCTAGCTTTCTTGCTAGCCAGAAAGATTCCCTCCCGAGGGAGAAAGGAAGCCTTGAGGCTCTCTTCTAGAGCTTCCAGGGGGTAGGGCCCAGATCTACGCATCGAATTCTTCGTATGCCTGAGCGATTGCCTTTCGCGTACGTTCCTGGCTGGAGGGCATGAGGTGCGCGTACACCCGGAGCGTCAGGCCGGGATCCGAGTGGCCGAGGTACTCGGCGAGAGCCTTGATGTTCTCTCCGGCGTCCAGGAGCACCGAGGCGTAGAAGTGCCTGAGTGCGTGCATGCCGTTCTCGCGAGACTCGGCGTATGACTCGCCAGGCTTCCGCTCGGGGATCACCCCGGCAGAGGCAAGCGCCCGCTTCCACGCCTCCTCGTTGAGCGACGTCCGCCAGACGTGACCACCGCGCGGCCCGGTGAAGATCAGCCGCTTGGTCACCGGAGGCCCGTCCGCCACCTTCCACGGCAAGGTGATGTCGACCGGCGGGAACCGCTTCATGTGGGCCCGCAGGGCATCAGCGACCGGCCCAGGAAGCGGCACGTCCCGGAGCTTGCCGCCCTTGGGCGGGGCAAAGACGGCCTTGCTGCGGCTCAGCTTGAGCTGCTGGACCACATGCAACGTGTCCGACGCGAAGTCGATCGCGTCGACGGCCACACCGAGGATCTCGCCCTGTCGCAGGCCACAGCCGCCGCCCAGGTCGACCATGGCCCGGAACCGCTGGGGCATGCCGGCCTGGACAGCGAAGACCCGTTCCGGTGTCCAGGGAGTGACGCGACTGTCGTCCACGGCCGGTGGCCGGACGGAGCGAGCCGCACACGGATTCCGGGGAAGGTGCCCGTCGTCCACGGCAGCGCTGAGGGCGGCACGCACGTTGGAGTAGATGGTGCGGGCGTACGAGCCCCGGATGCCGTTCTCGCTCAGTTGCCGCACCCAGTCACGGATGTGCGCAGGCTGGAAGGAGCCGAGCGGGCGCGATCCCAAGTACGGGAAGGCGTGCAGCCGAAGCTGCGACTCCATCGAAGCCTGGGTGTTCGGATCGGCCCCCTGAGTGGATACCCATGTCTCGGCATACTGCTGGAAGGTGACCCGAGCGGCACGAGGGTCGATGTACTGCCCGCGTGCCATGTCCGCCTCGGTGTGGGCGAGCCACTGGTCAGCAAGCCGCTTCTGTCTGTCGGGGAAGCTCTTGGACTTCTCCGTACCGTCCGGGCCGACGTACCGCGCGCGGTAGCGCGAGCCTGAGCCATAGCGCTCGCTCTTCACTTTGCGGGTCTTGCCGTCCGGCCCGATCTCGGTCTTGTACCAGCGGTCTTGGATGTGTCCGGCCATCAGGCAGCCGCCCCCTCACGCTGGGAGTCCACCCAAGCCCGAACGTCTGCCGGGTCGAAGCGCAGATGCCGGCCGACACGGAAGCCACGGGGCCCGGTGCGCTTGCGTCGCCACTGGTAGACCGTCTCAACGCTGGGCAGCTCGAACATCTCCACCAAGTCGTCAGGTGTCAGGTACCGCGCGGGCAGGGGACGCGGCTCCGTGGCCACGTCGACCAGGGCGAGGCGTCGGCTAGCCACGGGTGGGTTCTCCTTCGGTTCCGGGGGCGGGTTCGATGGACGTGGCCAGCCAGGCTTCGGCGTCGGAGAGGCCGGTTCCGGCGAAGACCCAATGGGCGAGGACGAGAGTCGTGGTCACCTCCGGATTTCCGGAGGTGACTAGGCCGTCGGTAACCGCTGCTGCCTGTGCTCGTCGCCATTCGGCGCGAGCGGTGCGGAGCGCGCCGAGGGTGGTGGAGTAGCGGCGGGACTTGGTGGAGAAGTGGCCGCGGAAGCCGAGCATGTGCGCCCAGGCCCGCAGGCGGAGGTGTTCGAGGTCTTTGCGTGCGCCCAGGGCCCACGCGGTCCGGATGAGGCGGCGGGCGTGTTCGCTGATGTCGAACTGGGCGAGTTCGGCGGCGAACTTCAGCGGGCGGTCGAGTGCTCCCGTGGCGGTTTCCGCTCCCTTGGTGGCGTACTTGGCGATGTACGCGGCCACGGCCCGTTCGGTCAGCTCCTGGCCGCTGTCGAAGTCGGCGGAACGGATGGTCCGGACGTCGAGTTGGCGGCCGAAGGCGAAGGTATGAGCGCGACCGTTGATGGTGGGTCCGTCGACGCGGGCCTTGGCAGCGGCGGCGCCGATGGCGTCGGTGAGCAGCTCGGCGGTTGCCCACGCCGGGGGTGGGGTGTCGCCGCCGGTCGGGCCGTCGAGCCGTATGACGGCGTGGAAGTGGACCGCGCCGCGCTTTTGGTACTCCGCGACCTTGGCGAAGGAGACGCGGGCATGGTCGCGGAGACGGCGCTGTGAGAGGCCCGCTCGCTTGGCGACCTCGCGGCGGACGTACGTCGAGAAGCGGCGCCAGAGGGGACCGGCGTGCGCGTTCCACAGGATGGCGGCCTCGTAGTCGTAGGTGTCCGGGTTCAGCGGGGTGCCGAGCGCCTCGTCCTCCTGGTCGTGCCGGATTCCGCAGCGGCAGGGGCGGCCATCGGTGCGGCGGTTGTGGACCGGGCCGAAGCCGGGGGCGGTGAAGGTGGCGAAGACACGGGGGTGGGTGGCGACGTGTTCCGGGGTGCCCTTGCCGCCGCGTAGTCCGGCGGTGATCAGCTGGAAGGTGTCGCGGCGGTAGACCTCGGAGCAGGCCGGGCAGCGGGTCGTACGGCGGTTGTTGCAGCGGACGAGGAGTTGGCCGGCCGGGAGGTCGCCCGAGTCGAGGCGATGGAGGACGCGGCCGATCTCGCCGGTGGCGGTGTCGACGTCGTATTCGGTGCGGTGGCCGTCGAGGCGGATCGGGTGGGTGCAGCCGCCGAGTCCGGAGAGCTGCCGGAGGATACCGGGCAGGTTGCCGCCTGCGGCGAGGTCGCTGAGTTCCGGGAGTGGTGGAGGGGTGGCGCGGGTGAAGATGGCGGTTCTCCTTCTGATGGGCACTTCGGGAGGGGTGGGCGCCGGGGCGGCGGGCGCGTGGTTGTGTCACGCCGCCCCGGCGGTCTGGCGACAGGTCACCGGCGGTGGTGGTCGCGGAGCAGGGAGCGCAGGACCACGGCGGCGACGGCGACCGAGATGGCCGTGATGGCGACGGCGGCCAGGAGGGCGGTGAGGACGACTCCGCCGACGAGCACGGCCGCGACCGTCTTCTGATCGATGGACACCGATGGGAGCGAGCGCCGGACCGGGACGGGGGCCTGGTCGGTCGGGGTGCTGGTACATCACAAAACTTGAAGATGACGACAAAAAAAAAAAAAAAAAAT
>NZ_JARGEF010000088.1:0-29307 GCF_033794725.1 Streptomyces sp. ID05-39B
CCGCTCCCCCGCCCCGCGTCCTGTGGTCGCCCGGCGACTCCGGACTCGACATCCGCGAGCTCCAGGCCCGGCTGCGGCAGGTGGCCTGGCTGTTCGAAGGGCCCAGCGGGAGCTACGACGCCCGCACCGAGGACGCCGTGAAGGGATTCCAGGGCAAGCGCGGGCTGCCCAGGACCGGGCGGACGGACTCCGTCACCTGGCGGCGGCTGCTGGCGATGACGCACGAGCCGGACCGGTGGGAGCTGTATCTGATGGGCGGTCAGCCGGCCGCCGAACCCGACGCGCGGTGCCTGACCGGGCGGGCGCTGTGCGTCGACAAGACGAGCCGCACCCTGCGCTGGATGGTCGACGGGCGGACGCTGAGCACGGTGTCGGTCCGGTTCGGCTCCCAGTACACCCCCACCCGCGAGGGGGTGTTCCGCGTCTACTGGAAGTCCCGCCACCACGTGTCCACGCTCTACGACTCGCCGATGCCGTACGCGATGTTCTTCAGCGGTGGGCAGGCGGTGCACTTCTCGTCGGACTTCGCGGCCCGCGGATACGCGGGGGCCTCGCACGGTTGCGTCAACGTACGGGACGAGGCGGCGATCGCTGAGCTGTTCGCGCAGGTGAGGAACGGCGACAAGGTCGTCGTCTCCTGGTGAGAGGTATGGGGCGCGAGCGGGACCGGGGGAACGTGTCCCGCCCGCGCCAGGTGCACGAGCCGTAGGTACGGGGGGAACCCCGGCTCGGTGCGAGGGCCGATGACCAGTCGGCTCACTACTTACTGCGCCGGAGCCGCCAAAAACGTCACACCCTGCGGCAGGAAATTTTTACGGACCGAGAAGTCGCAGGTCAGGGGCATGGTCAGCGGGCGTCGGCGGCGCTGCCTCTGCCCTTGCCCTCACCCTTGCCCTCACCCTTGCCCTCATCGTTGCCGCCGCCGTTGCCGCCGCCGGAGGACTTGCCGCCCTTGCCGCCCGGCATCCCGGCGTCGCCTCCGCTGCCGCCCCGGCCCTTGCCGTCCTTGCCCTTGCCGTCCTTGCCCTTTCCGTCCTGGCCTGCCGTGCCGCCGGTCCTCCCACTCTTGTCGCCCTTGCTTCCCTTGCCGCCCTTGCCGCCGCCCGACCCGGTGGAGTCCTGGCTGCCCCGGCCGCGGTCGCCGAGGAGGCCCACGCAGTAGGCGTGGACGCGCGCGGAGCCGCCCGCGGCACGTTCCAGGGCGCGGCGGCGCTCGGCGCCCAGCGTCCGGCCGGTGCCCTTCTCACGGCAGGCCTGGCTCAGGTCGTCGGCGGAACCCGGCACACCAGGAGCCGGGGTGGTCCCGGCGTCACCGTCGGGGGCCGCCGAGCCCGCGCCGCCACCGGGGGTCGCCTCGGGCGGGGGCGAGACGAGCAGGCGGTCCGGTCCTGGGGTCGCGGCGGCCGACACGGAGGCCGCCGGACCCGGTTCGGCGTCGTCGAACGGCGTGGACAGGAGCCCGGTACCGGCCGCGACCGCCACCCCGCCGACCATGCCGAAGGTCAGCGCGGCGGCCAGTCCCAGCCGGGCGGGGCGCCTCCAGCGGGGACGACGACGGCCGTACGACGAGGTACGGCCGCCGATGCGGACCACACCGGCGTCGGCGGCGGGCGGCACCGGCGGCCGGGAGGAGGAGCCGGGCCCCGGGGCGAAACCCGACCGCCCGTCCGCCGTACGGTCCGCGCGGTCCGCGCGGTCCGCGTGCGTCTTGCGGAACGCGGCGAGAGCCGCCGCCTCGCCGGGGAGTTCCTCGTCGTCGGGGACGGGGGCGGCGGCCGACATCGCGGCGAGCGCGCCCAGAGTCCTCGCCAGCCTGTCGGCCTCGGCCCGGTGGGCGGGTGCGACAGCGTTGTCCACCGCTTCCCCGGTCAGCAGGCGTTCCGCCGTCTCGCGGTTCAGCCAGCGGCCGTCGGAGCGGCCCGCGGCGGGGCCGGTGGGGGGTTCCCCGTCCCCGGGGAAGACATTGGGATCGTCGGCCATCACATGTCCTTCTGCGTCGGCGCGCACGCATGCGTCACACCGCCGGACGGCACCACGCGCCCCCTCGGGCCCCGTTGCGCCGGCAGCGCGTCGAGCACGCCCGCCGTGTCCGGATCCTCACCGAGCAGCTCGGCCAGCTTTCGCAGCCCACGGTGCGCGGCCGTGCGGACGGCGCCGGGCCGTTTGCCGAGCGTCTCGGCGGCGGTCTTGGCGTCCAGGCCCACCACGACCCGCAGGACGACCGCCTCGGCCTGGTCCTGCGGGAGGCGGGAGATCAGGTCGAGGGTGCGGCCGGTGGCGAGCGCCTCCATGGCCTCGCCCGCGGTGTCGGACTCGGCGGCCCGGCCCGTCAGTTCCGTCTCGTCGCCGACGGCCACGGGCCGGCGCCCGCGCATCCGGATGTGGTCCAGGGCGCGGTTGCGGGCGATCCGGGCGGCCCAGCCGCGGAAGCGGTCGGCGTCCCCGCTGAACCGCTCCAGGTCGCGCGCTATCTGCAGCCAGGACTCGGAGGTGACGTCCTCGGCGTCGAGGTCGCCGACCAGGGTGCGGACGTACCCGAGGAGCCGCGGGTGCACCGAGCGGTACACAGCGCGGAAAGCGGTCTCGTCCCCGTTCTGTGCCGCAAGCACCGCGGCTGTCAGCTCCGCGTCGTCCCCCACGTCGTGGTTCCTCGGTCGATGGTGCGGTTCGCCGACCGCAGATGGTCGGGGCCGCTCATGGTCGCGGCCGCAGTCGGTCACGCTGCTCAGCCCTTCCGCCGTCCGGCGCGAAAGGCACGTTACGACCTGAAACCACTGGTCGTCCATGTCCGAACAAGCTGCAACCGACTCGTGACGCGGATGCCCGGACGGGGGGTGTGACAGAAAACGCACTCATGGCGCTGTAGGAGATACGGGTCGCCGCGCGGCCCGTGCCGCGCGACGGCCGGGGCCTCTCCTGTGGGGGGTGGCGGCTCCGGCCGTTGCTTTGGCGGCACGACGGTGGCGGCGTCCTCCGGGCCACCGGCGGGGGCCGGCACGAGAGCGGTTACTGCTCCCCGGTCACTCCTGACAGGTCACTTCTGCCCGATCACTGCTGCCCGGTCACTGCTCCCCGCCCTTGGCGTCCGGTGTCTTCTCGGGCCCCGGCCGGCCGTTGTTCCCCGTGTTTCCACCCGTTCCGGTGCTTCCACCCGTTCCGGTGTTTCCGGCCGTTCCGGTGTTTCCGGCCGTTCCGGTGTTTGCCGCGCCTTCGGTGGTTCCGGCGTTGCCGGGATCGCCCGTGGTTGCGGGGGCCGGGTCCGCGCCCTCGCCGCTCTTGTCCCGACCGCCCTCGCCCCCGCCGGTGTTCTCCGGGGCCGGCGTGGCCGAGGCGTGGCGGGCCGCGCAGTAGGCGGTCACGTGCTCCTCGCCGCCCGCGGCGGCCAGGAGGCGCTGCCACGCCGTGGCGTCCAGCGCCTTGCCCCGGCCCGCGACCTGGTCGTAGGCGCGGCACTGGGCCTCGGTGTCCTGGGCGGACGGCGGCCTGTCCTGATCGGCGGAGGTGCCGGGGGTGAGGGTGGGCGCGGGTGCGGCGCGCCGGCCGTCTGGCGTGCTCGCCGACGGGGTCCGGCGGGCGCCGTCGTCGGCGCCGTCCTGCGAGGAACCGGCGGAGCCGATCGCGGCGACCGCGACACCGCCGAGGGTGAGGCTCGCGAGGAGCACGGAGAGCGCGGCCCTGAGTGAGCGGACGGTGTGCCGCTGCGCGCGGGGCCGCCAGTCGTCCCGGCGCCGGGTACGGGCCCGGTGCGCGCCGGCCTCCCGCGCGGCCCGGAAGGCCGCGACGGCCTGCCGCTCGCGCTCGGGAGCGCCGTCCGTGTGCCGCAGGGCGCGCGCGAGCAGCGCTTCCACCTGGGGGTGACCGTCCGTGTCCGGGGCGGAGCGGGCGGGGTGCGCGTGCCGGCGGTGGGCGTCTCCGCCGCCGCTCGTCCGTTCACCCATGTCCGATTCCGCCTGTCGTGCTGTTCGATCTCTGCCGCCGGGTACGTCCGCCGCCCCTGGTCCATACGGGCCGCGACCGTCACCGTTCATTTCGACTCCCCCAGCGTCCGGGGGCCTTCATCCGTCACACCTTCGACGCCGAGCTGGCGCGCGAGCCGCTTCAGCCCCCGGTGCGCGGCCGTGCGGACCGCGCCGGGCCGCTTGCCGAGGACGCGGGCCGCCGCGGGTCCGTCGAGGCCGACGACGACTCTCAGCAGGACGGCCTCGGCCTGGTCGGGCGGCAGTCCGCGGACCAGTTCCAGGGCGCGCTCCGTGGACAGCGACTCCGCGACCTGGTCGTGGGTGCTGTGCGGGCCGGGCAGGTCGAGGACGTCCTGTTCGAGCGCCGACGCCCGGGGCCGTACCCGCAGCCTGCGCAGGTGGTCCAGGGCCCGGTGCCGGGCGATGGTCGCCGTCCAGCCCCGGAATCCCGCCCCGTCGCCCTTGAACCGTCCGAGGTCGCGGGCGATCTCCAGCCAGGCGTCGGAGGCGACGTCCTCGGCGTCGTCGCCGACGATGCCGCGCAGATAGCCGAGCAGCCCCGGTTGCACCATCCGGTACGCGACCGCGAACGCGGACTCGTCGCCGTCCTGGGCTCGCGCTACCGCCGCGCCCAGTTCCCCGTCGTACGCCTGCGCGCGCCGGGGTTCCCCTCCCTGGCCCAAGACTGTCCTCGTTCGTGCGGAGTTCGTGGCGGGTGCGTGGCGAACGCGCCGTGCGGACCTCCCCGCCGCGTCCTCGCCCCCACGGTCATCAGCGTCAGGCCGCACAGAAATGTCACAGGACACCGTCGGCACCGGCTCGGCCCACCCCCGTGGGACCGTGCCGGTGCCTGCGGCGGGTCCCGGGGTCAGGCCGCTGCCCCCCTGGCCGCTGCCCCCCTGGCCGGCGCGCCCCTGCCCGGGGTCCGCCGGGCCCGGCCGTGCAGGGTCAGGTAGAAGGTGTGCAGGGACTCGTCGGTGCCGCCCGCCTCGAAGCGGTTGACGACCTTGCCGAGGGGGTTCCAGACCCGTCCGTCCGGCATGCGTACGCCGACGGGCTGGCCGAACCAGGCCCGCTGGCGTTCGTCGAGGTCGACCCAGACGGCGCCGGCCCGGCGGACCAGGACCTCCCCCACGTACGCCCCGAGTTCGACCAGCGTGTCGTGCGCCCGCTCCCGGTCCGCGCCGCCCTTGCGCAGGCCGTCGACCAGGAAGTCGACGACGCGCAGGCTGGCGACGGAGTAGTCCAGCGGCAGCCGGCCGCGCGCGTCGACGCGCGCGACGAATCCGGCCGCGCGTGCTCTCATCCCGCTCTCGTCATCCATCGGGTCCGTCCCCTCCCCTCGGGTAGGGGGACCGCCGGGCATCAGGTCTCCCCCGCCTGCCCCAGCGGATCGGGCGGCGCAGGCATCACGGGTCCCGGCTGTGTCACTGGTCACACCGGGGAGGGGCTCCGGCGCGGGGGTCCCTTCCCGGCGTGCGGGCCCGGTGGGGCCAGCCCGTCGCGTCCCGGCACAGCAGGCGCAGGGAGCCGTGGCCGGCGAAGGCGCGGCGGGCCTCGTCGACCGGGTCCCACAGGCGGCCGTCGGGGGTACGGACCCAGTGGTCGCCGCCGGTCGACCACCACTCTCCGCCGGTCCGGCGCACGATCACCTCACCGGCGTACGCCCCGAGCCCGCGCAGCACGTTCTCCACGGCGTCGTACGGCGTGTCCTCGCGGCGCAGCTCGTCGATCACCCGGTCGACGCGCCACAGGCTCTGTGCCGAGTAGTCGAGGTGCAGCCGCGCGCCTTCGCGCAGGGCGGTCACGGCGTCCGCCGCCCACCGCGCCGGTTTCGCGGCGGCGGAGGGCCGGCCGGCCGGCTGGGTCCGCCCCGGTGCCGGAGCCCACGTCGCGGCGTCCGCCCCACCTTGAGTCACATTCCACGTCACATACGCAACAGCGAGGTCCGCACGGTTTCCGTCACGCCGTACGGGCCTGTTCCCGCAACCCGCGCAGGACCGCCCCACCTTCCCCGCACGAGGGACACGGGAGTGACACCCGCGCCCTTCCGTGCGCTGCCGCAGTGATGAGCGCGTACTTCCACTTCCGCGCCGTACCGGCCTCGGCGCTGCGCAACAGCACCAGCCGGCTGCGGAGACTCTTCGACGACGACCAGGACGCCCTGCGCGGTCGGATGAGACGGCACCGCGAGGAGGTCTGGGCGACCGCTACCCCGACCAGCAGCTCCTCTACGCCGACGCCCCGCCGGAGCACGCCGACGCGGGGCCCGGCGCCCATGTGGTCCTCGGCGGCCGGCGGGTCTGCTCCACCGGCCCCGAGCAGTCGCCGTTCCTGCTGCTCACGGCGGCCCGGACTACCCGGGTGGCGGCCTTCCTCGCCGGTTCCGACTTCGACGACCCGTGGCGCCCGGTCCGCCCCGAGCTGCTCCCCCGCTACGGCGGCCCGGCCGAGGAGGCCCGCACCCGCGCTTCCTTCGCCGCCGCCCACGCAGACCTGACGGCCTTCTGCACGACGACCGCGCGGTACGGCGAGGCCGTGGTGAAGTGGCTGCACACCTGAGTCACCCCTCCCGCTGACCCGCCGGGCTCACTTCCGTCCGCGTGCCCTGCGGGAGACCACCGCCCGCAGCACCCGGCGTCCCTCCACGGACACCTCCAGCGCCCGGCGCAGCCCGCCCGCGCCGTGTCCTGCGACGACCTCCAGGACGGTGATCTGGCGGCGCAGTTCGGCGGCTGCCAGCGGCGGCATGTCCTGCGTACGGCCCTCGCGGCGGGAGTCGAGCGTGGCGAGGTCGTCGGCCGGGTCGAGGAGCCGGTGGATCTGGAGCGAGGCGACCGAGCAGGCGTCCGCCCAGACCCGGACCTGTGCGCCGGTGCGTTCGGCGGGGGCGGCCGCCAGCATCCGCCGGGCGAGCAGGACGGCCTCGTCGTCTCCGTCGTCCCCGTCGTCCTCGCCGTCCCCCTCGCCCAGCTTTGCGCGTATCTGGTCCAGGATTGCGCCCCAGTCGGCCGCGTCGGACGCCTCCGTGAGGTTGCCCCACAGCGGGCGCAGGATCTCGTCGTCACCCCCGAGGAGGGGCGCGCACCGATCCAAACAAGCCAGTCCGCTCGCGGCCAGACCGCGTTCGTCGGCCTGGGCGATGAGGTCCACCAGGCTCATTCACGCCTCCCTGTCCAGGGCACCGCCCTTACGGAGCCCGCACTTCCCCTTACTGCGTGCGACAGCCGAGGAGTGTCACAGGGGACGGCGAGGAGAGGTTTTCGGCCAGGTGGCGGGGGTTCAGCCCAGGCGGTCCGCCAGCGCCTTGAACTGGGCCCAGGACAGCTCCGGCGCGCCCGGGTCCCACAGCTTCTGCACGGTCGCCCGCAGCGGCATCCGGATGCCGGCCGCGACCTGGGCCTGGGTCTGCGAGTTCGCCAGGTCGCACCAGACGGCGAAGGTCCCGCCGAGGATCTGGTCGTCGTAGCGCGCGGGCACCGGTGTCGTGCCGCGCAGCACGCGCGGGGTCCACTGCTCGTAGATCCGCTGCCCGGTCGGATAGACGAAGGTCTGCGGCTGTCCGAGGACGTAGTAGAGGTACTCGTCGTTGTAGTTGATGACCTCGCGGCCCGCGCTGAGGTAGTCGGTGGGCGGGCGGGCCCCGATCTCCTTGCCGGTCCAGTAGGCGACCTGGAGGGCGGCGTCGGCCTGCACCGACGTGCCCTTGAAGAAGCCGTCGTTCCAGGCCCGCACGGTGCGGTCGTGGGCGCGGACGGTGTCGGCGCGGTCGTCGAGCCAGCCGGTCGCGAGGTCGGCGACGGTGGCGCCGGACCCGTACCGCTCCCGCGCGGCGGCGGCGAGCTGCGGGTAGGAGGCCTCCGGGTTCGAGACCGTCAGGGCCTGGTACTCGTCGCCGCCCAGGTGCCACTGCCCGCCGGGGAACAGCCCCGCGTACTCGTCGAGGAGGTCGTCGAGGAGGGCGGCGGAGGCGTCCTTGGAGATGTCGATCGCCCCGCGGGTCGCGACACCGCTCGCGTTGCGCAGTTGCAGCTCGGGGTGGGCGGCGAGGACGGCGCCCAGGTGTCCGGGCGAGTCGATCTCGGGCACGACGGTGATGTGCCGGCTCTCCGCCAGGTCGACGATCTTCCTGACCTGCGCCTTGGTCAGATGCTGGGTGGAGACGATCTCGGGGTGGGTGTCGGACTCGATCCGGAAGGCCTGGTCGTCGGAGAAGTGCAGGCCCAGTTCGTTGAACTTCAGGTCCCCCAGCTCCCGCACCCGGTCCTCGATCCACCCGGCGCTGAAGTTCTTGCGCGCGATGTCCAGCATGAACCCGCGCCGTGGCTTGGCCGGCTCGTCGCGCACGATGCCCTCGGGCGCCGTACCGCCACCGCGCACCTCCTGCTTGAGGGTGCGGGTGCCGTAGAACACGCCCGCGTCGGACCGCCCGCTGACGGTCACCTGCCCGCCGCGCACGGTCATGGTGTACGACTCCGGGTTCGCGCCCTCGTCGTCGTTGAGCGCCAGCCGCAGGTCTCCGGCGCGCACGTCGTCCCGCTCGCCCGCGTACGTCATCCCCAGCTCACCGGCGACGAGCCGGCCCTCGTCGGCCAGGTCCGCGTCGTTCACGACGACCCGCTGCTTCGCGGCCGGCTGCCAGCCGGGCCCGCGCGCCGGGGTGTGCGCGCGGACGGCGGGAATGGTGCGGGGAGCCGTGGAGAGGGCGTAGGACCGGGTGGGCGACGGGCTCGCGCTCGACGCCGACGGGGCCGGATCGCCGGACGTGCCGGCGGCCCGGTCGGCGGCGGATCCGGCGGGCGCCGCGCCGTCGCCGTCCCCGGAGGCCCAGACGCCCACGCCGGCTCCGAGCACGACGACGAGGCCGCCGGCCAGAAGGGCCCTCCGTACGGCCTTGTCCTGCGGCCTCTTCTCCGGCGCGTGGCGCCGATGCCTGTGCCTGCTCACCCCGCCAACCTACGACCCGGATCCGTCCGAGTCGCGCCGAAGGGGTCCGCCCCCCGTTTCGAAACTCGCCCGTGGGGGTGAAATTCGGGCATCCGTCGGACACGTCACGCCCCCTCTCGATAACGTGACGTCACACCCTTCACCGCATCCCCTGCCACCCCACACGTGACGCGAGGATCCACGCTGCCTGCGCACCGTCTCTCCGACCTTCCGGACCGGGTCGCCGTGCCGGCCCTCCCGGAACAGACCCGGACCCCTCCGCCGGCCTCCGCCGCACTGGAAGGGTTCAACGGCGCGCCCGCGGCAGAGGCCCACCGCATCCTCCTCGACTGCCTCCGCAGCCTCAGCTGGGCCCACCGCATGGCCGCGCACCGCCCGTACCCCACCCTGGACGCCCTCCTCGCCGCGTCGGACGAGGCGGCGTACGACCTGACGGCGGGGGACCTCACCGAGGCGCTGGCGGCCGAGTCCCTGCCGCCCCTGCCGGAGGACGCGTACGGCGCGGCACACATGGCGCTCGGCGCGGCACACGCGGCCTACGAGGCCCGTTTCGGCCACACGTTCGTCATCTGCCTGGACGGCGTTCCCCCGAACGAGACCCTCGACTACGTGCTGGAAACCATCCGGTCACGATGGGCGAACGATCCGGAGAAGGAGCGGGAAGTGGTCGGGGAGGAGCTACGTCGCCTGGCGAGGCAGCGCCTGACCGGCGCCCTCAGGGGTGCGGGACTGTGACATCCGCCGCCCGATCACGGGGCACGGCCGACCATCACGGGGCGTGGCCGGTCATCGCGGTCCGCAGCGGGTCCGCAGCGGGTCCGCAGCGGGTCCGCAGCGGGTCCGCAGCGGGTCCGCAGCGGGACATACTCCACACCCCACCCCATTTGCCGCACCCGCTCACTCATTCGCGTGCCACTTTGATCACACCGGTAGGCCCCCCGTAAGCCGAGCGCCAGCGCGTCGCTACGATGCTGGGGGCCGGTGGACCGTACCCGGCCGGGCCCGTCCGACGCCGAAGCCGGCAGGCCCCAATCCCCGCTCCCGGAGGGTTCTTCCGTGCCGGCTGGAACGCTGTACCGCGGCCGGGAAGGAATGTGGTCCTGGGTGGCTCATCGAGTCACCGGCGTCCTCATCTTCTTCTTCCTGTTCGTACACGTGCTGGACACCGCACTCGTGCGTGTCTCCCCCGAGGACTACGACAAGGTCGTAGCCACGTACAAGACCCCGCTCGTCGCCGTGCTGGAGTACGGCCTGGTGGCCGCCATCCTCTTCCACGCGCTGAACGGCCTGCGTGTCATCGCCGTCGACTTCTGGTCGAAGGGCCCGCGCTACCAGAAGCAGATGCTCTGGACCGTCGTCGGCATCTGGGTCGTGCTGATGATCGGGGCGATCTACCCCGTCCTCGGCCACGCCGCTCGTGAAGTGTTCGGGAGCTGAGACAGATGGCCACCACTGAAACCACCGCGTCCGGGATCGGCCCCGTCGAGGGCGCCTCCCTGTACAGCGTCGACAATCCGGCGCCCCTGATCGAGGCCCCGCGCCAGCGGACCAAGAAGTCCCCGAAGTCGACCCGGGGCAACTTCGAGATGGCCGCCTGGCTCTTCATGCGCCTCTCCGGCGTGGTGCTGGTCGTCCTCGTCCTCGGTCACCTGCTGATCCAGCTGGTGCTGGACGGCGGCGTCTCCAAGATCGGCTTCGCCTTCGTGGCCGGCCGCTGGGCCTCGCCGTTCTGGCAGGTCTGGGACCTGCTGATGCTGTGGCTGGCGATGCTGCACGGCGCCAACGGCCTGCGCACGGTCATCAACGACTACGCGGAGCGCGCGAACACCCGGCTGTGGCTGAAGGGCCTGCTCTACACCGCCACGGTGTTCACCATCCTGCTGGGCACGCTGGTGATCTTCACCTTCGACCCGAACATCCGCTAGGCACGGGGCTGAGGTAATCCACCCATGAAGATCCACAAGTACGACACCGTCATCGTCGGCGCCGGCGGCGCCGGTATGCGCGCCGCGATCGAGTCGACCAAGCGCAGCCGCACCGCGGTCCTGACGAAGCTCTACCCCACCCGCTCCCACACGGGCGCGGCGCAGGGCGGCATGGCCGCCGCGCTGGCCAACGTGGAGGAGGACAACTGGGAGTGGCACACCTTCGACACGATCAAGGGCGGTGACTACCTGGTCGACCAGGACGCCGCCGAGATCCTCGCGAAGGAGGCCATCGACTCGGTCCTCGACCTGGAGAAGATGGGCCTGCCGTTCAACCGGACCCCGGACGGCACGATCGACCAGCGCCGCTTCGGCGGTCACAGCCGCAACCACGGCGAGGCCCCGGTCCGCCGGTCCTGCTACGCGGCCGACCGCACCGGCCACATGATCCTCCAGACGCTGTACCAGAACTGCGTGAAGGAGGGCGTGGAGTTCTTCAACGAGTTCTACGTCCTGGACCAGCTGATCACCGAGGTCGACGGCGTCAAGCGGTCGGCCGGCGTCGTGGCGTACGAGCTGGCCACCGGCGAGATCCACGTCTTCCAGGCGAAGGCCGTGATCTACGCCTCGGGCGGCACCGGCAAGTTCTTCAAGGTGACGTCCAACGCGCACACGCTGACGGGTGACGGGCAGGCGGCGGTCTACCGTCGCGGCCTCCCGCTGGAGGACATGGAGTTCTTCCAGTTCCACCCGACCGGCATCTGGCGCATGGGCATCCTGCTGACGGAGGGCGCCCGCGGTGAGGGTGGCATCCTCCGCAACAAGGACGGCGAGCGCTTCATGGAGAAGTACGCGCCCGTCATGAAGGACCTGGCGTCGCGTGACGTCGTGTCCCGGTCCATCTACACGGAGATCCGTGAGGGCCGCGGCTGCGGTCCCGAGGGCGACCACGTCTACCTCGACCTCACGCACCTCCCGCCGGAGCAGCTCGACGCCAAGCTGCCGGACATCACCGAGTTCGCGCGCACCTACCTCGGTATCGAGCCGTACACGGACCCGATCCCGATCCAGCCCACCGCGCACTACGCGATGGGCGGCATCCCGACGAACGTCCAGGGTGAGGTGCTCGCCGACAACACGACGGTGGTGCCCGGCCTGTACGCCGCCGGTGAGGTCGCCTGCGTGTCCGTGCACGGCGCCAACCGGCTCGGCACGAACTCGCTGCTGGACATCAACGTGTTCGGCAAGCGCGCGGGCATCGCCGCCGCCGAGTACTCGCAGAAGGCCGACTACGTCGACCTGCCGGAGGACCCCGCGTCCCTGGTCGTCGCGCAGATCGAGCGGCTGCGCGCCTCGACGGGCACCGAGCGGGTCTCGACGATCCGTCGCGAGCTGCAGGAGACCATGGACGCCAACGTCATGGTGTTCCGCACCGAGCAGACGATCAAGACGGCGGTCGAGAAGATCGCCGAGCTGCGCGAGCGCTACCTGAACGTCTCGATCCAGGACAAGGGCAAGCGGTTCAACACCGACCTGCTGGAGGCCGTCGAGCTGGGCAACCTGCTCGACCTGGCCGAGGTCATGGCCGTGTCCGCCCTCGCCCGCAAGGAGTCCCGCGGCGGTCACTACCGCGAGGACTACCCCAACCGCGACGACATCAACTTCATGCGCCACACCATGGCGTACCGCGAGGTGGGCGACGACGGCACCGAGTCCATCCGTCTCGACTACAAGCCGGTCGTCCAGACCCGCTACCAGCCGATGGAGCGTAAGTACTGATGGCTACCCCTGTTCTGGACAAGGCTGACTCGGCCCCCGAGCCCGGTTTCGCCGACTCCCCCTACATCACCGTCACCTTCCGGATCCGCCGGTTCAACCCGGAGGTCGCGGCCGAGGCGTTCTGGGACGACTTCCAGGTGGAGATCGACCCCAAGGAGCGTGTCCTCGACGCCCTCCACAAGATCAAGTGGGAGCTGGACGGCACCCTGACGTTCCGCCGTTCCTGCGCGCACGGCATCTGCGGTTCCGACGCGATGCGGATCAACGGCAAGAACCGCCTGGCCTGCAAGACCCTGATCAAGGACCTCAACCCCGCCAAGCCGATCACGGTCGAGGCCATAAAGGGCCTCACGGTCCTCAAGGACCTCGTGGTCGACATGGACCCGTTCTTCCAGGCGTACCGCGACGTCATGCCCTTCCTCATCACGAAGGACACGAACGAGCCCACGCGGGAACGGCTCCAGAGCGCCGAGGACCGCGAGCGCTTCGACGACACCACCAAGTGCATCCTGTGCGCCGCGTGCACGTCCTCGTGCCCGGTGTTCTGGAACGACGGGCAGTACTTCGGCCCGGCGGCCATCGTCAACGCGCACCGGTTCATCTTCGACTCGCGCGACGAGGCCGGCGAGCAGCGCCTGGAGATCCTGAACGACCGTGACGGCGTGTGGCGTTGCCGTACGACGTTCAACTGCACGGACGCTTGCCCGCGTGGCATCGAGATCACCAAGGCGATCCAGGAAGTGAAGCGGGCGCTCATCACCCGCCGTTACTGATCGCAGGCCTGATCCCGGCGGCTGATCCGGTGCAACGCCGAGGGCCCCGCTCCTGCAGTGCAGGGAGCGGGGCCCTCGGCGTTGGGCGAGCCGGATCAGCCGCGCAGGACACGGCCCTGGGCGTCGGTACGGTCGTTGCTCGTCAGGAACAGGATGCCGTCGATCAGCGCCCAGAAGCCGAGGCCACCACAGGTGAGGAGCTGGGCGACGCCCACGCCGACGGAACCGACGTAGAAGCGGCCGATGCCGAGGGTGCCCAGGAAGAGCTGGAGGATGCCCGCGACGATCTTCGACTTGTCGGAGTACGGACGGCCCATCGGGTCGACACCGTAGGGGGCCTCGGGGGTGGGGACGGTCATGAGAACTGCTCCTGAATTGCTTTGAGTTACGGCGATTCCGAAGCTGGTTGCTCCGGAAGGGCGAGTCCAGGAGGGCTGCGAGTTCCACATACACCGAGCGTGCTCGGGCCGTGCGTCCACAACATCCGCGCATGCCTTTTCCGGCCACGCGGAATGTCCCCCTGTGAGCCGTGAGCCTAGAGAGATCAGCGGGAGAAAGGGGAGTAGGAGCGAACGATCGTTCCTATTCCGTGATCAGATCACGCCAACCCGGTGGGCCCGAAAGGCGTTACGCGGCCGGCTGGGCCTAGAAGGCGTTGCGCGCCACGGTCCAGGTGACGGCGAGGCCCAGGATCACGGCCTGGGAGCGCTTGCTGAGGGTGGGACGCCAGCGGCGCCCGTGCAGCCCTTCCCACATCCAGCGGCCCAACAGCGCGAGCGCGAAGGGCGCGGCGAGGAGCAGGGCGCGGTTGTCCAGCCAGGCGGCGCCGAGATGACCGTGCATCAGGTCGTACGTCATGCGGGTGCCGCCGCACGCGGGGCACAGCAGGCCCGTGACGAAGCGGAACGGGCACTGGGGCAGCAGGTGGCCGCTCTCGTGCGGGTCGGTGCCGTACAGGTAGGCCGAGCCGGCCAGACCGGCGGCGAACACCGCGAGGGGTGCCGCCGCCGGGTGTCGCAGGAGGGAGCCACGCTCCCCGCCCACCACGTCAGCCACGCAGGATCCGGCCCTGGGCGTCGGTCTTGTCGTTGCTGGTGAGCAGGATGATGCCGTCGATCAGCGCCCAGATGCCGAGGCCGCCGCAGGTGAACAGCTGGGCGAGGCCCATGCCGACGTGGCCGATGTAGAAGCGGCCGACGCCGAAGGTGCCGAGGAACAGCTGGAGGATGCCGGCGATGATCTTCGACTTGTCGGAGAGGGGCCGGCCGTAGGGGTCGTAGCCGTAGGGGGCGTTGGGGTCGCCGGTGTAGGTGCCGGGCGGGACGGCGCCGGGGGGCGGGTAGCCGCCCTGCGGGTAGCCCTGCTGCTGGTAGCCGGCCTGCTGCTGGTATCCGGCCTGCGGCTGCCCGCCCTGGGGGTACCCGTAGGGGCCCGCCTGACCGGGGTAGGGCTGCTGCTGGCCGGCGTTGGGGTACCCGTAGCCGGGCTGGGGCGGCTGCTGGGGCTGCTGCGGCTGTTCTGTCACGGTGGGTTCTCCCCCGAAGTCAAACGATCGATCGGATGCACGTCATCTTGCACGACACGACGTGCCCTGAAGAAGTCAGGTGGTCCATCGTCCTACGCGGTGGCGAGTTCACACCACACGAACTTCCCACGATTCCCGAACCTCGCCAGCGGCTGCCAACCCCAGAGGTCGGAACAGGCCCGCACCAGCCCGAGCCCACGCCCGTTCTCACCCTCACCGAGATCGGCCGACTCGGACGGGAACCAGGGCGGTTCGGGGTCCGCGTCCCAGGCCCCGAACCGCAGCACCCCGTCCGCCCACCGCACGCGCAGTGCCGCGGGCCCCTTGGTGTGCCGTACGGCGTTGGACACCAGCTCGGCGGCGAGCAGCTCGGCGGTGTCGACGAGGCCGATCAGCCCGTGGAGGGTGAGGATCAGCCGGAGGGTGCGGCGGGAGACGGTGACGGCACGGAGGTCGTTGGGGATGTAGAGGGAGTACTCCCAGGCCTCCCCGGCCTGGGCCTGCTGCGGGTTCTCGTCTTCGGGCATGCGTCAGCTCCGGTTCGGTGGTGGGGTTACGGAGAGCAGCGGAAGGGCTCGCGGGCGGTGGCATTGCCGCGGCCGTCATGGCAGGACGGGGCGGTGCGCTTCCGGGAATCCCGGCGATTCCGCAGAGTGTGCGGCGCATCACCGAAGGTAGGTCTAATTTTTCATGTCTTGCAAGTGGATCGCGTAATCTGCCTCCGAACGAGTAGCACCCACAGGCGCGTTGAGCCAAGGAGCGAACCATGGCGCTGAGGAGCGAACCCACGGCACGCCAGTTGCGTCTGGCGGTCGAGCTGCGCAGGCTTCGTCACGCAGCGGGGCTCCCGGCACGCGAGGCAGCCGCACTCCTGGGGGTGAGTTCCGTCCAGATCAGCCACATCGAGTCCGCTCTCGCGGGGGTGAGCGAGGAACGCCTGCGCCGACTCGCCTCCCACTACGCCTGTGCGGACCACGAGTTCGTGGACGCCCTCGTCATGATGGCCACCGACCGAACGCGTGGGTGGTGGGAGGAGTACCGGGAGCGACTTCCTACACCGTTTCTCGATCTGTCCGAGTTGGAGCACTACGCCGCGTTCCGCTGGGACGTGGACTTTCTTCACATCCCGGGCTTGCTCCAGACCGAGAACTACGCCCGCGTGCTCTTCTCACGGCGAGTCCCCGAACTTACCGAGAGCGAAGTGGAGTTGCGCGTCCGTCACCGAATGCAGCGGCGCGCCATCATCGAGGGCCCGTCACCGACTCCGTACGAGGCAGTACTCCACGAGGCGGCCCTCCGGATCAGGTTGGGCGGCAAGGCCACCTCTCGGGCGCAGCTTGCCCACATCCTCGAACTCTCCGAGGCAGACCACATCACCGTCCGGGTCATCCCCTTCGACCTGGACGACTTCGCCGACATAACAGCCGCCATGGTGTACGCCGGCGGCACCGTCCCGAAACTGGACACCGTCGTCCGGGACGGCCCGCACGGCGCGCTGCTCATCGACTCCGAAGCCCAGCTCGCTGTATTCCGAACACTCTTCCGTAGAGTGGAGAGGGCGTCACTCGAGCCCGAGCGGTCGCGTGACCTCATCCACAGGCTGACCAAGGAACTGTGAGGGATCTCGTGACCACCCCCACCAACTGGCGGAAGTCCTCATATTCAGGAAGTGGCGACGGCAACGCCTGCGTGGAGGTCGCGATCCATCGCCCCCGCATAGCCATCCGCGACTCCAAGACCCCCACCCGCGCCACCCTCACCTTCCCGGCATCCGCCTTCGCCACCTTCATCGAGACCCTGAAGACGAACCCGTGAGGCGACCGTGACCACCGCCCACACCTGGCGCAGATCTTCCTACTCGGGCGGCGGCCAGGGCGATGCCTGCGTCGAAGTCGCTGATCTGGAAACCCGCATAGCCATCCGCGACTCCAAGACCCCCACCCGCGCCACCCTCACCTTCCCGGCATCCGCCTTCGCCACCTTCATCGAGACCCTGAAGAAGGACCTGACCGTCTGAGCCGGTCGCAGCCAGGTCGCAGGCAATCTCGTGAGCGGTCCGCTGCCCGTCCGGCCTTCGTGATCCTGATCCTGGACGGCACGCTGCTGCCGATCGACCGGATCGCCGCCCGAACGGCCCTTCCGCTCCGGCAAGCGCACCAGCACCGTGCCCGCCTTCACCGCCGCACCCGACGCCGACAACGTCGGCGTACTCGACCTGTGGGCCACCACACCCAACTCCGGCAGGCTGCGCACCTTCCACAAGCCGATCGACGCCAACGGTCCCGTCACGGTGGGATCCGAAGCCTTCACCGGTTACCAGTCCATCGGCCGACCATCTCTCGCTCCCGCGGCAGTGCGTCCGCCAAGGACCAGCTTCGGGCGGGCACCTGTCATCCCGGGCCGGCGCTTCACCTCCTGCACGCAATCGACCACCGCTGTATTGGATTGCACGAGAAGTGCCGATAATCACCGATTCATGAACACTTCCAACCTATTCTGACTACATGTCAGATGACGAGTCCTACGAACTGCTCGGGTTCGACAACATCCTGCTGCCCGTCGGCGACCTCGGTGAGGCCGTGAGGTTCTACGAGCGGGCCGGGTTCGCGGTGGCGTTCCGGTTCGACGAGGCCGGGATCGCGTTGCTGAAGGTCGGGGGCGAGACGCCCGGCATCCTGCTGCGCGAGGAGGAGGCGCTCGGGCACCGGCCGCCGCCATGGCCCTCCCCGCGCGTGTGGCTGGAGGTGCCGGACGCGCGCGTGGCGGCCCGCGCGCTGGCGGACGCCGGGATCGGGACCCTGGACGACCCGTTCCCCGAGGCCACCGGCTGGACCGTGGAGGTGGCCGATCCCTGGGGGAACGTCCTGGGCTTCACGGACTACTCCAAGCGGCCGGAGCTGGGCCGGAGGGCAGGGCGGGACGTCAGGGTGTGACGTAGGCCCCATCCCCCTCGGCCCGCAAGGGAGTTGAACACGTTCAAAAGCAGGTCTACAGTCTGACCTGTCAACGTTTTTGAACGCGTTCAGAAGGGGGAGGCGCATGGACCGCACGGTCGTCGCCTACGTCATCTACCTGGTCGTCAGCATCGCCCTGACGATCTGGGTCGCCCGCACCCTCAGCAGCAACGGACGGGTCTTCCTGGCCGACGTGCTGCACGGGAACGAGAAGCTCGCCGAAGCCGTCAACCACCTGCTGGTCGTCGGCTTCTACCTGGTCAACCTCGGCTTCGTCGCCCTCTACCTCAGCGGTGACGAGACCATCGCCGACACCCGCGGCATCTTCGAGGCCCTGTCGACCAAGCTGGGCGTCGTCCTGCTGGTCCTCGGGGTGATGCACCTGGGCAACGTGTACGTGCTCAACCGCATCCGCCGGCGCGGGCTCATGGAGCGCGAGCAGGTGCCGCCCGTCGCGCCGCAGGGCTGGGTCGCCCCCACGGCCGGGGCCTGACCGCCATGAAGACCGCCATCACGGCCCCAAGGGCCACCGCCGACCGGGACGCCGTGCGCGTCCCGGTCCGCCGGCTCACCGTCCTGCACGACCCCGGCTGCTCCCTGTGCGCCTTCCTCAGCGACTGGCTGCGCCGCCAGCCGCAGTTGGTGCCCCTGGAAATGGTCCCCGCCGGCTCCCCCGAGGCGGCCCGCCGCTTCCCCGGCCTGGACCACCGCGCCACCCTCGACGAGATCACCGTCGTCGGCGACGCCGGCCAGGTGTACCGCTCGGCCGCCGCCTGGATCGTCGTCCTGTGGGCCCTGCGCGAGCACCGGCCCCTCGCCCACCGGCTGAGCACCCCCGCCGGCGCGAGGCTGGCCAAGGGTGCCGTGCTCGCCGCAGCCAAGTGGCGCGGGAGCCAGCAGCACCGCAGTGGATGGGGCGGGAGCGGATACCGCCGGGCCGACGGATGGGCGTACGACCCGGCGCGGGGCTGGGCGCACACCTCCCCCGCCTGTGACGACGGCTCCTGCCCCACTGGTTAGGCTCTCTTCCCGTGCCCGCGAACAACGACGGCCCCGACGGGGCCGCTCCCCCGACCCGGCCCTCCGAGGCCGCCGTTCCGACCAAGTCGGAGCAGACCCGCGCGCTGATCCTGGAGACGGCGATGCGGCTGTTCCAGGAGCGCGGCTACGACAAGACGACAATGCGGGCCATCGCGAAGGAGGCCGGGGTCTCGGTCGGCAACGCGTACTACTACTTCGCCGGCAAGGAACACCTGATCCAGGGCTTCTACGACCGCCTCGCCGCCGAACACCGGGTCGCGATCGCGGAGCTGCTGGAGCGGGAGAGCGGCCTGGAGGCACGGCTGGCGGGCGTGCTGCGGATCTGGCTGGACGTGGCCACGCCGTACCACGAGTTCGCGGTGCAGTTCTTCAAGAACGCCGCCGACCCGGACAGCCCGCTCAGCCCCTTCTCCCCGGAGTCGGAGCACGCGCGCGAGGAGGCCATCAACGTCCACCGGGAGGTGCTGGCCGGGTCGAAGGCGAAGGTGCCGGAGGAACTGCGGGAAGTGCTGCCCGAGTTGATGTGGCTCTCCCAGATGGGGCTCGTCCTGTACTGGATCTTCGACCGCACGGAGGGCCGCGAGCGCAGCTACCGGCTCGCGGAGCGGGGCGCCCGGCTCACCGCGCGCGGGGTCGCGCTGGCCCGCTTCCGGATGCTGCGGCCCCTCGTCCACGAGGTGCACGAGCTGTTCACGGACTTCCTGCCCGGCATGACGAAGGCCCTGCCGGACCCGGCGAAGAAGCAGCCGCTGGGCCCGGCAGAGCAGAATGAGTAACCCGCGTCAGCGCGGCGCGTCCACCTCCCCCTGCTCCAGCTCCAGTTCCACGTCGACGACCAGCGGCTCGTCCGCGACCAGCAGCTGCCGGGCGCGCGAGGCGTACGAGGCGGCCGTCGTCGCCAGCAGGTACGTGCCCGGCGCCGGGACCGCGAGGATGTAGGAGCCGTCGGCGAGTGAGGTGACCCGGTCCAGCCGGCGTCCGCCCTTGGACATCAGGGTGAGCTCCGCGCCCTCGACGGGATCGCCGGCCGGGTCACGCACATAGCCGTGGACCGCCGAGGCGGGGCCGTCGGCCACCGGTGCCGCTTCCTCGGCCTCCTCACGCGGTTCCACCGCCAGGTGGGGCAGCCGCTTGTCCAGCCAGGCGGGCAGCCACCAGTTGGACGTGCCGAGCAGATGCATCGCGGCCGGGACCAGGGCCGTACGCAGGATGAACGCGTCCAGGGCGACGGCCGCCGCCAGGCCCACGCCCGCCATCGCGGCGCCCGCATCGCCGCTCAGGACGAACGCGAGGAACACACAGACCATGATGAGGGCGGCGGAGTTGATGACCCGGCTGGTCTCGGCGAGGCCGACGCGGACCGCGCGGGCGTTGTCGCGCGTGTGCACCCATTCCTCGTGCATCCGGCTCACCAGGAACACCTGGTAGTCCATCGACAGGCCGAACAGCAGGGACAGCATGATCACCGGCAGGAAGGCGTTGATCGGGCCCTCCTTGCCGAGCCCGAGCAGTTCCAGGCCCCAGCCCCACTGGAAGACCGCTACGAGCACGCCGAAGGAGGCCGCCGCCGCGACCAGGTTCATCAGGGCCGCCGTCAGCGGCACCACCAGGGAGCGGAAGGCCACCAGCAGGAGCAGGAAGCCCAGGCCGATGATGGTCGCCACGAACAGGGGCAGACGGTCCCCGGTGACGGTGGCGAAGTCCTTGGAGACCGCGGTCACCCCGCCGACGTGTGCCTCGGTCCCGGCGCCCGGGATCACCTCGTCGCGCAGCCGGTCGATGAGCGCGTCCGTCTCCTGCGACTGCGGTGAGGTGGTGGGGATCACCTGGACGACGGTGACGCCATGGGCGGGCGGCAGCGCGGTGACCCGGGCGACTCCCTCGGTGCCCTCGATGTCCTTGACGAGGGCGGTGGTGTCGCCGTCCGAGACGACCACCTGGAGAGGGCCGTTGAAGCCGGGGCCGAAGCCCTCGGCGAGGAGGTCGTAGGCCTGCCGGGTGGTGGTGGTGCTGTCGTCGTTGCCCTGGTCGGTGGCGCCCAGGCGCAGCGAGAGCACGGGCAGGGCGAGGACGGCCATGACCGCGAGGGCGAGCACGGCGATCCGCCACGGCCGCCGCTGCACGCCCGCCGACCAGCGCAGGGCGAGCCCCGTCGCCTTCTCCGGCTCGGGGCCGGTCGCCGCGAGCACGCGCCGCTGCTTGCGGCTCAGCACGCGGGGGCCGAGGAAGCCGAGCAGCGCCGGGAGCAGCGTGGTGGCGGCCAGGACACTGAGGACGACCGTGAGGGAGGTGCCGATGACGACGCCGTCCAGGAAGCGCAGGTTCGTCACCAGCATCCCGGCGAGCGCTATGCACACGGTGCCGCCCGCGAACAGCACGGCCCGGCCCGAGGTGTTGAGGGCGGTGACCGTCGACTCCTCCGGGTCCATGCCGCGCAGGATGCCCTTGCGGTGCCGGGTGACGATGAACAGGGCGTAGTCGATGCCGACGCCCAGGCCGATCAGGGTGGACAGCAGCGGGGCCAGGTCGGGGATGTCGGTGACATGGCTGAGCAGCTGGGTGGAGAACATGCCGGTGCCGACGCCGAAGACGGCCACGCCGATCGGCAGCAGCATCGCGAACAGCGAGCCGAAGGCGAGGAACAGCACGAGCGCCGCGGCACCGAGGCCGACCATCTCGGCGAGGCCGGCCGGCGGCTCCTGCACCCGCTGGATGGCCTGGCCGCCCAGTTCGACGTCCAGGCCGTCGCGCCGGGCGTCCCGCGCGGTGTCGACGACGTCCTCGACGAGTTCCTTGGGCACCGCGTTCGCCTGGTCGGTGAAGGTGACCTGGGCGTACGCGATCCGCCCGTCCTCGCTGAACTGGCCGGCGCCCTCGGCGCCCGCGTAGGGGCTGGTGACGCCGCCGACGCCCTTCATGCCGGCGATCCTCTCCAGCGCGGGCTGGATCCGGGACCGTACCTCCTCGTCGCGGACCGAGCCCTCGTCCACCTTCCAGACGACCGTGTCGGTGTCGCCCGCGCGCGCGGGGAACGCCTTCTCCATCAGGTCGTAGGCCTTCTTGGAATCCGTGTCGGGGAGGGAGAAGACGTTCGCGTAGTCCGTGCCCGCGGACGAGGCCGAGAAGCCCAGTCCGAACAACGCCCCCACCCACAGCAACAGGACCACCAGCCGGTGCCGATAGCACCATCGCGCCAATGCCGCCACGCTCACTCCTTCGTCGTCGGTCGGTCCCCCAGGTCCTGCGCAACAGGATCGGGTCCGCCGGCACCGCACGGCGGCGAACCGGCATGACTCTCAAGGAACTCCAAAGGGGGAACCGGCCCCGTTACCGGCGGCCCCGCCGATACTGGGGGCATGACGACGGCTCCCGGCACCGTGCTGGTCGTGGAGGACGAACCGAGCATCGCGGACGTCCTCGCGATCGCCCTGCGCTTCCACCGCTTCGAGGTCATGACCGCGGGCACCGTCCGCGAGGCCCTCACCCTCGCCGAGCGGGTGCGGCCCGACGTGGCACTGCTCGACGTGATGCTGCCGGACGGCGACGGGCGGGCCCTGGGAAGGGAACTGCGCGAGCGGCGACCGGACCTGGCCGTGGTCTTCCTCACCGCGCGGGACGCGCCCGCGGAGATCGTCGGCGCCCTCGGCTTCGGCGACGACTACATCACCAAGCCCTTCGACCTCGACGTGGTCGTCGCCCGTATCACGGCCGTCCTGCGCCGCACCCGCCCCCACGACGTCCTCCCGCAGCGCCCGCCGCTGCGCTACGGCGACCTGGAACTGGACGAGGCCACCTACTCGGTGCACCGCGCGGGCCGCACCGTCGACCTGACCCCCACCGAGTACGCCCTGCTGCGCTTCCTGGTGCGCAACGGCGGCCGGATCGTGCCCAAGGAGCAACTCCTGCGCCATGTCTGGCAGTACGAGCACACCCCGCCCGAGTCGACGGTGGTCGAGACCTACATCAGCTATCTGCGGCGCAAACTGGACGCCCTGGGACCGCCCGTGATCACCACCCGCCGGGGCGTCGGATACGGGCTGGCGTGAAACGGCTCCACCGGCGTGGCATGCACTCCCTGCGCGTGAAGCTGACGGCGGCCAACGTGGCGCTGCTCGCGCTCGGCATCGTCGCCGCGACCGCCGTCAGCCTGATGGGCATGCGGCACTACCTGCTGGACCAGGCCGACTCCGAACTGACCAAGACCCGCGCCTCACTGAGCAGGTCGGGGCTCACCCTGCGGCAGATCGACTCGCTGAGCGTGCTGGGCTTCGTCCGCGACCGGCTGGTGCCCGAGCAGTCCGAGGAACCGCCCACGCCGGACACCGTCTTCGCCGCCGTCGGTGGCGACGGGGAGGCGGTGGCCGTCTTCGGCGTCGAGCCGACCGAGGCCCAGAGCGGGCTGGCGGACGCGGTCGACGACCCCGCCGCCCTCGCCCGCGACGCGGACCCGCACGACGTCACCGTGCGCGGGGCCGCCTACCGGGCGACCGCGATCCGGCTCCCCGACGGCTCCTACATCCTGCTGGCCACCTCCACCGACGCCCTGCACAAGGGCATGGTCAAGGCGCTCAAGCTCGACCTCGCCGTGGGCACCCTGCTGCTGGCGCTGCTCGCCTGTCTGACGCTGTTCAGTGTGCGGCGGCGGATGCGGCCGCTGGAGGACATGGTGGAGACCTCCTCGGCGATCGCCGAGGGCGACCTGACCCGGCGCGTGCCCTCCCGTCACGACCCCACCCAGGAGGTCGAGCAACTGCGGCTCGCGCTGAACTCGATGCTCCAGCAGGTGGAGACGGCATACCGCACGCGCGAGCGCAGCGCGGCCCAGCTGCGCCGGTTCGTCGCCGACGCCTCGCACGAGCTGCGCACCCCGCTGTCCGCGATCCGCGGCTATCTCCAGCTGTACGACCAGGGGATGCTGCGCGATCCGGCCGAACGGCGGCGCGCCTGGGACCGGATGAACGGCGAGGTGGACCGCATGGGCCGGCTCGTCGACGAACTGCTCACCCTGGCCCGCCTCGACCAGCGGCCCGAGCTGCGGCTGCGCAATGTGGACGTGAGCCGTCTGGTGCGGGACGCGGCGCAGGATCTGCGGGCCCAGCAGCCGGAGCGGCCCGTCACGGTCGACGCGCAGGGCGCGGTGCTGGTGCGGGCCGACGAGTCGGGGCTGCGCCAGGTCCTCGGCAACCTTCTGGCCAACGTGCGCACGCACACCCCCGCCGACGTGCCGGTCGAGCTGGCCGTGGAGCGCGCCGACGACGTCGTACGGCTGTCGGTGCGGGACAAGGGGCCGGGGCTGGCCGCGGAGGACGCGGCGCGGGTCTTCGACCGTTTCTTCCGTGCGGGCGGGGGCGCGGGCAGCGGTCTCGGCCTGGCCATCGTGCAGGGCGTGGTCGACGCCCACGGCGGCGAGGTGGGCGTCCGCACGGCTCCGGGTGAGGGCCTGACGGTGACGGTACGGCTGCCGGCCCGCCCGGCGGGGTGCGGTTAGCGTCCGTCGGGGATTCAGGCCTGCTTGGAGGCCAGTTCGATGACGGTGATGTCCGAGGGGGCGCCCACGCGCGTGGGCGGGCCCCAGGCGCCGGCACCTCGCGAGACGTACAGCTGGGTGTCGCCGTAGCGTTCCAGGCCCGCGACGGTCGGGTTCGCGGCGGCGGCGAGGAGGCTGCCGGGCCAGAGCTGGCCGCCGTGGGTGTGGCCGGAGAGCTGGAGGTCGACGCCGTGCTCGACGGCGTCGTGGATCTGCACGGGCTGGTGGGCGAGGAGCACGCACGCGCGTGCCGTGTCCCTGCCGCCGAGCGCCCGCGTGAAGTCGGGGCCCTGGCCCTCGCTCTCGCCCGCGATGTCGTTGACGCCGGCCAGGTCGAACCACGGCAGTTCGGTGCGCGCGTTCTCCAGGGGGAGCAGGCCTAGCCGGCGTACCTCCTCGACCCACTGCTCGGCGCCGGAGAAGTACTCGTGGTTGCCGGTGACGAAGTAGCTGCCGTCACGTGCCGTCAACTGCGCGAGGGGCGCGGCGGCCGGGCCGAGGTCCTTCACGCTGCCGTCGACCAGGTCACCGACGATCGCGATCAGGTCGGGCTGCGTGCCGTTGATCGTGTCGACGACCTTCTGCGCGAAGCCGCGGCCGAGGACCGGGCTCAGATGTATGTCGCTGACGACGGCGATCCGGTAGCCGTGCGCCGCGCGCGGCAGCCTGGCCAGCGGGACGGTGACCCGCTTCACCCGCGGGCCGCGCAGCACACCGTAGGTGCCGTAGCCGACGGTCCCGACGGCGGCCACGGCCGCGGCGCCGCCGACGACCCGGGAGACGAACAGGCGGCGGGAGGGGACGGCGGGGAGCGTGGAGCCGGTGTCCTGCGGGGCGGAGCCGGTGGTCTGCGGGCCCTCGGGCGGCGCGGGCTTCGCTCCCGGACGGGAGGACGACGGGACGGTCTCCGTCTCCTCGTGCCGCGCGTCCACCGGCCGCGCCACCGGCAGCACTTCGGCGGGCGCCCGCCGCTCCAGCCAGCGCCGCAGCAGCGGTCGTACGGCCTCGCCCACCAGGACCGCGAGGAGCAGGTAGACCGACAGGGCCAGCCACAGGAAGCCGGGCCAGGCCAGGACGCGCTGGAGCCAGAAGGGGGCACCGGTGCGTTCGGCGACCAGGGCGCTCACGGCGAGGGCCCAGCCGCCCGCGATCAGCACCGCGCCGCCGCGCCGGACCCAGCCGGCGGCGCGGGTCGTGTCACGGAACAGGCGGCGCCACAGATACCAGTTGGCCCCCACCAGGACGGCGAGGACCGCCAGGGCGAGCAGCACGAAGAGGATGGCCACGGTTGTCGTATCCCTGCTGTGGTCTGCGGCGTCGGACTATGAGGTTGGGCGCAGGGCGCGCAGTCCGCGCAACCCGATGCCCCCGACGACCGTCCCCAGTACGAAGGAGACGACGGCGAGCGTCAGATGGACCCAGAAGTAGGCCGTGGGGTCGCCGTCGTCGAAGGCGAGACCGCTGCCGTCCTTGATCAGGTTTTTGACGAAAGTGACCCAGATGATCCAGCTCCACACCCCGAAGGCGAGAAGGAACCAGGACACCGGGCGGCTGAGCTTCATACGTTCAGTATCGCCGTCCGGTGTCCGGTTCCATGACGGGGGTGGGGAGGGGGACGGGACTTCCCGTCGTCCGCCGGGTACTTTCTCCGTCGTGCCCGCACCCTTGAAGCAGACCGCCAGGCGAACCCTGCTGGTCACCTCAGCGACCCTCGCGTCCCTCGCGCTGACCGCGCCCGTGTCCCTGGCGGCGCCGACCCCGAAGCCGAAGCCGACCGCATCGCCCTCGGCCCCGGTCTCCGGTTCTCCGACCGCCAAGGGCAAGGCCTCGGCTTCGGCTTCGCCTTCGGCCAGTCCGTCGGCCACTCCCCCGGGGAAGATGTCGTCGCTGGGCGGCGCCCGCCTCGGGCAGGCCGGGACGCAGGTCCAGCTCGCCGCCGGCGCGCCGGTGCTGCCGAAGGACCTCACCGCGCGGTCCTGGATCGTCGCGGACGCCCAGTCCGGCGAGGTGCTCGCCGCGCACAACGCGCACTGGCGGCTGCCCCCGGCGAGCACCCTGAAGATGCTCTTCGCGGACACGATGCTGCCGAAGTTCCCCAGGACCACGCAGTACAAGGTCCAGCCCAAGGACCTGGAGGACCTGGGCGCCGGGTCCAGCCTCGTCGGCATAAAGGAGGGCGAGACGTACTCGGTCCACAACCTGTGGCTCGGCGTCTTCCTGCGCTCGGGCAACGACGCCGTGCACGTCCTGTCGTCGATGAACGGCGGCGTCGCGGAGACCGTCAAGCAGATGAACGAGCACGCCGAGGAGCTCCAGGCCCTCGACACGAACGTGGTCTCCCCCGACGGCTACGACGCTCCCCACCAGGTCTCCTCCGCGTACGACCTGACACTGATCGCCCGTTCCGGGCTGCAGAAGAAGGACTTCCGGGAGTACTCCTCGACGGTGACCGCGAAGTTCCCGGGCGCCACGACGAAGAACAAGAAGGGCAAGACGGTCCGCGAGACCTTCGAGATCCAGAACACCAACCGGCTGCTCACCGGCGACTACGACATCAGCCAGTACCCGGGCATCGCGGGCGTCAAGAACGGCAACACCACCAACGCCGGCGCCACCTTCACCGGCGTCGCCGAGCGCGCCGGACGGGTCCTGCTCGTCACGGTGATGAACCCGGAGAAGGACGACCACAACGAGGTCTACAAGGAGACCGCCGCCCTCTTCGACTGGGGCTTCCAGGCGGCCGGCAAGGTGACCCCGGTGGGCGAGTTGGTCCCGCCGAAGGGTGCCGAGCAGACCAGCGCGCAGCCCGGCGCGAACTCCGGTGAGGGCGGGGAGGCCGGCGGCGTCGGCAACGTCTCCGAGAAGCCGGTGGCGGGCGCGGTCGCCGGGAACGGCTCCGGTGGCATCGGGATCGCCATGGCGATCACCGGCGGCGTGCTGGTGCTGCTCGCCGGTGCCGCGTTCCTGGTCAACCGCCGCTGGCCGCTGCCGGACCTGGTGCGCCGCCGCCGCTGATCCCGTCCGGGGCACCGCCGGTACCGGCCTCGGCGTCTGCCTCGGCGTCTGCCTCGGCATCGGTGGTCCCCGTCGCCGTCCACGCGGCGCAGAACAGGATCAGTTTCGCGGTGAAGTTGATCCACAGCAGCAGGGCGATGGGGACGCCGAACGCGCCGTACATGCTCTTGGCGGCCACGCCCTGCATATAGCCGCTGAGCAGCAGCTTCAACAGTTCGAAGCCGACCGCGCCGGTAAGCGCCGCCACGATCAGGCGGCGGCGCGGCGGCTCGACTCCCGGCAGCAGCGTCAGGACGTACAGCAGGAGCAGGAAGTCCGCGAGGACGGCGACGGTGAACGCGGCGACGCGCAGCAGGATGCCGCCCCAGCCGGACTCGTCGATGCCCGCCTGCTCGATGATCCAGCCGACCATCGCGGAGGCGACGGTGGAGATGGCGAGGGTGACGAGGACGGCGCCGCCGAGGCCGAGCAGGATGCCCAGGTCCTTGAGCTTGCGCAGGACCGGGTTCTCCTCCTCGTCGCGCAGCTCCCACACCGCGCGCAGGCACTCGCGCGTCGAACCGGCCCAGCCGACGCCGGTGAACAGCAGGGCGGCGCCGGCGATGAGGCCGACGGTGCCGGCGTTCTGCACCAGGCTGTCGATGTTCAACCGGTCGGAGATGCCGGGCACCTGGTCGGTGATCTTGTCCTGGAGTTCCTGCTGCCGCTCGGGACCGAGGGTGGCGGCGCCGATCGTGGCGGCCACGGTGAGCAGCGGGAAGAGCGCGACGAAGCTGGTGAACGTCATCGCTGCGGCCAGCATCGTCCACTGCACCCGGTCCAGCCGCTCGTACGACCGCCACGCGTGCGTGAGCATCAGGCGCGCGATCCACGGCCCGATCCCCGGAAGCTTTTTCAGCCAGTCCATGGTCCGACTCTGCCCTTGTTGGATCCGCGGGATGCTCCGGCCGAGCTCCCGTTGCCCCTCGGGTCACCAATTGGCGACCGCCAGACCGTACATGGCGAGCCAGGCCAGTCCGATGAGCGCGAGGGCGCGGTCGCCGAGGACGACCTCCTCGGGTTCGCCCGCGGTGCCGCGGTCGGCGAAGACGGCGTAGCGCAGGACGGCCAGGATGAAGGCGACCACGGACAGCTGACGCCAGGGCAGCACGCTGGTGTGCGGGACTCCGCCCTCGCCGAGGGCCCACAGGCAGTAGCCGAGCACGGCGACGCCGGCCGCGAGCTGCCAGACGAAGCGCAGGTAGCCGGTGGTGTACTCGGTGAGCAGCGCACGCGTGGCGCCGGCCGTCCCGGCCTGCTGGACGGCCTCGGAGTAGCGCTTGGCCGACACCATGAACAGGGCCCCGAACCCGGTGGTGATCAGGAACCAGCGCGACAGCGGGATGCCGAGCGCGAGCCCGCCGGCCATGGCCCGCATCAGGAACCCGGTGGTGACGACGACGAGGTCGACGACGAGGACGTGCTTCAGGCTGACGCAGTACGCGAGTTGCATGGCCAGGTAGGCGGTCAGGAGTACGGCGACGGCGGGTGCGGTCAGCCAGGCCGCGGCGGCCGGTGCGAGGACCGCGAGGGCGCCTCCGACGGCGTACGCGACGGGTACCGGGACCTGTCCGGCGGCGACCGGACGGTGCCGTTTGGTGGGGTGGGCACGGTCGGCCTCGGCGTCGCGGGCGTCGTTGACCAGGTAGACGGCGGCGGCGCAGGCGGTGAACAGGGCGAGGACCAGGGCGAGTTCGGTGAGGGCGTGGACGGTGAACAGCTGACCGGCCGCGGCGGGGGCGGCGACCACGAGGAGGTTCTTGACCCACTGTTTGGGGCGGGCGGTGCGCAGGAGGCCGGCCAGGAGGGAGCCGGGCGGCGGG
>NZ_JARGEF010000089.1:0-29118 GCF_033794725.1 Streptomyces sp. ID05-39B
CCACCGTCCCCCAGCCCTCCACCGGCCCGCTCCCCTCCACGGGGCTCCTCGCCGACAAGGTCGTCCTCGTCAACGGCGGCAGCCAGGGCGTGGGCGCGGCGATCGCGCGGGCCGCCGTCCGCGAGGGCGCGGTCGTGGCCGTCACGGGCCGCCGCCCGGAACCGGGCGAGGCGCTGGTCACCGAGCTGGCCGCGGCCGGCGGCAGGGCGATGTTCGTCCGGGCGGACCTCGCCGACGCGGCACAGGCGAAGGCCGCCGTGGCCCGCGCGGTCGAGGCGTACGGCCGGGTGGACTGCCTGGTGAACTCCGCTGGGCTGACCTCGCGGGGCACGCTGCTGGACACCACGCCCGAGCTGTTCGACCAGCACATCGCGATCAACCTGAAGGCGCCGTTCTTCGCCATGCAGGCCGCCGTCGCGGACATGGTCGGCCGGGGCGCGCCGGGCACGGTCGTCAACATCATCACCTCGTCGGCGCACGGCGGGCAGCCGTTCCTCGCCCCGTACGTCGCCGCCAAGGCCGGCCTGGTCGGCCTGACCCGCAACGCGGCGCACGCCCACCGCCGCGACCGGGTCCGCATCAACGGCCTGAACATCGGCTGGACGGCGACCGAGGGGGAGGACGCGACCCAGCGGGCCTTCCACGGCGCCGGGGACGACTGGCTGGAGCAGGCGGCCGCCCGGCTGCCGATGGGCAAGCTCGGCCAGCCGGACGAGATCGCCGACTTCGTGGTGTTCCTGCTGTCCGAGCGGTCCGGCGTGGTCACCGGTTCGGTGATCGACTGGGACCAGAACGTGCTCGGCGGCCTCGACTGACTCACTCCGCCCCTCCCCCCGTACGCCCTCTGTACGACCCCTGTACAACGCCCAAGGAGCTGCACCCCATGCGTATCGGCATTCTCGGCCTCGGCCGCATCGGCGCCTTCCACGCCGAGACCCTGTCCGGACTCGACGCCGTCGAGTCGCTCGTCGTCGCCGACCCGTTCGCCGAGGCCGCCAAGTCCGCCGCCGACCGGTTCGGCGCCGAGGTCGCCGACTCCCCCGAGGCCGTGCTGGCGGCCGGGGTGGACGGCATCGTGGTGGCCGCCGCCACCGACGCCCACCCGGCGCTGATCCTCGCCGCCGTGGCGGCGGGGGTGCCCGTGTTCTGCGAGAAGCCCGTCGCCCGGACCATGCGGGAGGGCGTCGACGTGCTCAAGGCCGTCCAGGGCAGGGACGTGCCGATCCAGATCGGCTACAACCGCCGCTTCGACGCCGGTTTCGTCGCCGCGCGGGCCGCCGTACGCTCCGGCGAGCTGGGCACGCTGCACACCGTGCGCTCCACCACCCTGGACCCGGCCCCGCCGCCGGCCGCGTACATCGCCGGGTCGGGCGGCATCTTCCGGGACTGCTCGGTGCACGACTTCGACATCATCCGCTGGGTGACGGGCCGCGAGGTGCGCGAGGTGTACGCGGTGGGCGGGAACCGGGGCGCCGACTACATCCGCGAGGCGGGCGACGCCGACACCACGGGCGCGATCCTCACCCTGGACGACGGCACCATCGCCGTGATCTCCAACTCCCGGCACAACGCCCGCGGTTACGACGTCCGCATGGAGATCCACGGCTTTGAGGACTCCATCGCGGTGGGCCTGGAGGACAAGCTGCCGCTGCGCTCGGTGGAGCCGGGCGTGACCTTCCCGGCCGGGACCCCGCACGACTTCTTCATGGACCGCTTCACCGCCGCCTACCGGGCCGAACTCACCACGTTCACCGAGGTGGTGGCCGGCACCCGGCCCTCGCCCTGCACGATCGAGGACGCCCTGGAGGCCGGCTGGATCGCGGAGGCGTGCACGCTGTCGCTGCACGAGCACCGGCCGGTGACGATCGCGGAGGTCCGCACCTCCTGACCTCGCCCCACCTCACCCGTGCCGGGCTCCGTGTTCTTGTGGCTGGTGCCGGTCGGCCGCAGGCCACACCGGCACCACAGGACACCGGGTGGCGTGGGCGTGCTCCGACCCCGCGCTGGTCGGCAGCACGGGCCGCGCGCGGCCCATCGACACCGGCACAGAAGCGGGGGCGGACGGCCGCCTCTCGGCGGAAGGGAGCCCTGGGCCGCCCGCCGTACGACGCTGTCACGCACGCGGCCCGGGCACCACGGCCCGGTCGGCCACGGGCGGTGTTCACGCGGTGGCGACCCGTACGTGGAGGTGGCCGTCGTGGGGGAACTCCGGTGGCGCCGCGGGCAGTACGGCGTCGAAGCCGTAGCCGGTCCTCTCCGCGACCCGGCAGGACGCGGAGTTGTCGGCCTGGTGCAGCAGCCGGAGCCGGGTCGCGCCAGGGAAGGCGGTGAAGGCCCAGTCCGTCAGCGTGTTCAGCGCCCGCGGAGCCACTTCCCGGCCGCGCGCGTGGGCGGCCGTCCAGTAGCCGACCTCCGGCTGCTCCTCGTGCGGCGCCTTGAGGACGACGTGGCCCGCCAACCGCCCTTCATCGCCGTCCGGTTGTGCCTCCAGGACGGCGAAGGCGAGGCGCTCCCCCCTCTCCCAGCCGTCGCTCTGCACCCGCACCCAGGCCAGCGCTTCCGCCTCGTCCCGCACGGTCACGGCGGCCCAGCGGCGCAGCACCGGGTCCCGGTACGCCTCGGCCACGGCGGCGGCGTCCTCGGGGCGCCACGGCCGCAGCAGCAGCGCGGGAGCCGACGCGGTGGCGCCGGCCTCCAGTCGCACAGGTCGCACCTCTCGCGCCTGTCGTACGGCGTTCTCGTCCATGCCCATCACCCTAGGTGACGGGCCCTCAGGACTTATCCCCCGCCGGCCCCGCCGCCGGTGCGGTGAGGTCCTCCTCCTCGGGGAGTTCGTCGACGTCGACTCCGCGGACCTGTGCCAGTTCGTGTTTGAGGGCGGCGAGTTCGGTGCCGCCGGCCATGTGGTTGGTGAGTTCCTCCAGGCTGACCCGGTCGCGGTCGGCGGAGAGTTCCATGGTGCCCAGGCGCAGGACGCTGAAGTGATCGCCGACCATGTAGGCGTGGTGGGGGTTGTGGGTGATGAAGATGACGCCGAGGCCGCGGTCGCGGGCGGCGGCGATGTACTTGAGGACGACGCCGGACTGCTTGACGCCGAGGGCGGCGGTGGGCTCGTCCAGGATGAGGACGCGGGCGCCGAAGTGGACGGCGCGGGCGATGGCGACGCACTGGCGCTGGCCGCCGGAGAGGGTGCCGATGCTCTGCTCGAGGTCGTCGAGGACGATGCCCATGTTGCGCAGTTCCTCGTCGGCGGTGCGTTTCATCGTGTCGATGTCCAGGCGCCGTACGGGCCAGGGACCTTTGGTGATCTCGGAGCCGAGGAAGAAGTTGCGCCAGACGGGCATGAGGGGGACCGTGGCGAGGTCCTGGTAGACGGTGGCGATGCCGCGGTCGAGGGCCTCGCGCGGGGTGGAGAAGCGCACGGGTTCGCCGTCGACGAGGAAGTCGCCCTCCGTGTGCTGGTGCAGCCCCGAGACGATCTTGATGAGGGTGGACTTGCCGGCTCCGTTGTCACCCAGCACGCAGGTGACCCTGCCGGGGTGCACGGCCAGGTCCACGCCGTGCAGCGCGCGGATGTTCCCGTAGGACTTGCCCGCGCCGCGCAGTTCGACAAGGGGGCGGTCCGCGTCGGCCGGCGCGGGGTCGGCGAGGACGGCACCGTGACTGCCGGTGGTGTTGTCGTCGGTCATGAAGGTCACCTCCGGGTGGCCGTGCGCTGGACCCACAGATTGATCAGGACGGCGCCCAGGAGCATGACGCCGAGGAAGGCCTTGAACCAGTCGGGGTTCCAGCCGGCGTAGACGATGCCCTGCTGGACCATGCCGAACATGAAGGCGCCGAAGACCGGGCCGATCGCGGAACCGTAGCCACCGGTCAGCAGGCAGCCGCCGATGACCGCGGCCGCGATGTAGATCAGCTCCTGGCCCACGCCCTCACCGGACTGCACCGTGTTGAAGGTGAACAGCTGGTGCATGCCGACGAACCAGGCGCCGAACCCGACCAGCATGAACAGCGAGATCTTGGTGAACGTCACCGGGACACCGACGGCGCGGGCGGACTCCTTGTTGCCGCCGACGGCGAAGACCCAGTTGCCGTACTTGGTGCGCAGCAGCACCCAGGTGGCCAGCGCGGCGAAGACCAGCCACCACACGACGGTGATCTTCACCTGGACGCCGCCGACGTCGAAGGACGAGGCGAAGATCTTCTTCGCCTGGCCGAAGCCGTCCATGGTGCTGATGTCGTCGGTGGCGACGTTCTGGGTGACCAGCTTGGTCACCGCGAGGTTCACGCCCTGGAGGATCAGGAAGGTGCCCAGCGTGACCAGGAAGCTGGGCAGCCCGGTCTTCACCAGCATCCAGCCGTTGAACGCGCCGATCCCCAGGGAGACGAGCAGCGCGACGACCACACCGACCCAGACGTTCATGGTCAGCTGGTAACTGAGCATGGACGCCGTGAGCGCCGAGGTGATCACCGCGACCCCGGCCGACAGGTCGAACTCGCCGCCGATCATCAGCAGCGCCACCGGCAGAGCCATGATCCCGATCGTCGACGACTGGTACAGCACGTTCGCCATCGAACTGCCGTCACGCACCGGCGGAGCGGTGACCAGGAAGAAGACGAACACCGCCACAGCGCCGAGGAAGACACCCACCTCGGGCCGGGCCAGCAGCCGCAGCGCCAGCGGGCGCCGCGAGGTCCGGCCGTCACTCTCCTTGCGGCCGGGGGCCGGCGGTGAGGTCACCGCCGGCTCGGCATGCCCCGTCACACTCATCACCGGGTGCCCTTCGCGGCGAACGCGGCGACCGCGTCCACGTTGGACTTGTCGACGAAGGCCGGACCGGTCAGCACCGGCTGCTCCCCGCCGCCCATGTAGTTGCCGTTGTTCTTGTAGAGCCACAGCGAGTCGATCGCCAGGTAGCCCTGGAGGTAGGGCTGCTGGTCCACGGCGAACTCGATGGTGCCCGCGCTGATGGCGCCCGTCAGGTTCTTGTTCAGGTCGAAGGTGGCGATCTTCTGCTTGCCGCCCGCCTCGGACACCGACTGGACCGCGGTGAGCGCGTACGGGGCGCCCAGGGTCACGAGGTAGTCGATGGCGCTGTCCTGCTTGAGCTTGGCGGTGATCGTCGACTTCACCGACGGCATGTCGGTGCCGTTGACGTACACGGTTTCCGTGGAGCCGGAGAAGGTCTTCTTCACGCCGTCGCAGCGCTGGGTGAGACCGATGTTGCCCTGCTCCTGGATGACACAGGCGACCTTCTTGGCGCCCTCGGAGTTCAGCCTGTTGCCGAGCGCCTCGCCGGCGACGGTCTCGTCCTGGCCGAAGAACTGCAGCAGACCGAGGTCCTTCCACTCGCTCACACCGGAGTTGAGGCCGACGACGGGTATGTTCGCGGCCTTCGCCTTGGAGATGACGTCCTTGAGGGCGTCCGGCTTGGCGAGGGTGACGGCGATGCCGTCGACCTTCTGGTCGATCATGTTCTGCACCAGGGTGGCCTGGTTGCCGGCGTTGGGGTCGGCGGAGTAGACGAGTTTGACGTTGTCCTTGGCGGCGGCGGCCTCGGCGCCCTTGCGGACGATGTCCCAGAAGGTGTCGCCGGGCGACTGGTGGGTCACCAGCGCGACGGTCATCCGGGGTGTCGTGGCCTTGCCGGCGGAGGCCTCACCCGCTCCGTCCTCGGCCTTCTTGCCGCCGGAGCTGCTGGAGCAGCCCGCGAGGGTCAGGGCGACCGCCGCGGCCATGGCCACGACCGGGGCGATTCTGCGGGAACGGGCGGGAGAAGAGCTGTCCATCTTTCCTGCACCTCACTGTGCGACAGGGGAACGACGGGAAAAGGGGAGTCGATCACGAGGATCCGGGCCCGGGCCCGGAGGCCGGGAACTGCGGCGCTGCTGGGACGGGATCCAATCCCGTGAGGCGCCCGCTGTCAATACTTTGTTAAGACATCATTTCACGATCAGGTCCGAATGTAAGAACAAATCATTGACATCGGGCCGGACGGGCCCTACACCTGAGGGGGCGATCTCTACCCCGCGTTCCGGGGGTCACCCACCGCCCGAGGAGGTGCCCGATGCCGAGGCCCGGTGACCGTCCGCCGAGACCCGGTGAGCGAACCCGCGCCACGTCAGGACCGGCGCTGGACGCAGTGGACTTCACGCTGGACCGCACCAGCCCGGTGCCGCTCTACCACCAGCTCTCCCAGCAACTGGAGGCTGCCATCGAGCACGGCGCCCTCACCCCGGGCAACCTGCTCGGCAACGAGATCGACCTGTCGACCCGGCTCGGCCTGTCCCGCCCCACCGTCCGCCAGGCCATCCAGTCACTGGTCGACAAGGGCCTGCTGGTACGCCGCCGCGGCGTCGGCACCCAGGTGGTGCACAGCCAGGTGAAACGGCCGCTGGAACTGAGCAGCCTCTACGACGACCTGGAGGCGGCCGGGCAGGGACCGACCACGCACGTCGTCCGCAACGAACGCGTCCCGGCGACGGCCGATGTCGCCGCCGCGCTGGGGATACCGGAGGGCGCCGAGGTCACGCTCCTGGAGCGGCTGCGCTCGACGCACGGACAGCCGGTGGCCTTCCTGTGCAACTACCTGCCCCCCGCCCTGCTGGACCTGGACACGGCACGGCTGGAGGGAACCGGCCTGTACCGGCTGCTGCGCGCGGCGGGCGTCACGCTGCACAGCGCCCGGCAGACCATCGGCGCCCGCTCCGCCGGCGCCGAGGAGGCCACCCTGCTCGCGGAGAGGACGGGGGCGGCCCTGCTGACCATGCAGCGCACCGCGTACGACGACTCGGGGCGCGCGGTCGAGTACGGGACGCACGTCTACCGTGCGTCCCGCTACGCGTTCGACTTCCGGCTGCTGGTCAGACCCTGAGGGCCACCGGCCCGCGAGAGCCGCCGTCGGCCCGTGGGAGGTGGCGGCGGCCCGTGGGGAAGGACTACCGGGGCGCCATCCGCAGCGCACCGTCCATGCGGATGGTCTCGCCGTTGAGGTAGTCGTGGTCGACGATCGCCAGCGCCAGCCTGGCGTACTCCTCGGGCTGGGCCAGCCGCTGCGGGAAGGGCACTCCGGCGGCGAGCGAGGCGCGGAACTCCTCGGAGACGGTGGCCAGCATCGGCGTCTCCACGATGCCCGGGGCGATGGTGCAGACCCGGATGCCGTACTGCGCGAGGTCGCGCGCCGCGGGCAGGGTCAGTCCGACGACGCCGCCCTTGGACGAGGAGTAGGCGGCCTGGCCGATCTGGCCGTCGTAGGCGGCGATGGAGGCGGTGTTGACGATGACGCCCCGCTGGCCGTTCTCGTCGGCGTCGGTGGCGGCGACGGCCTCGGAGGCGAGCGCGAGGACGTTGAAGGTGCCGACCAAATTGATCTGGATGACCTTCGCGTAGAGGGCGAGGTCGTGGACGCCCTTCTTGCCGAGGATCCGCATGGACGGGCCGATGCCCGCACAGTTGACGACCGTGCGCAGCGGCACGCCCGAGCCGGCCGCGGTGGCGACGGCGGCCCGCACCTGCTCGGGGTCGGTGACGTCGGCGGGCACATAGGTCACGCCGGTGACCTCGGGCGCCTTGTCGATGCCGTCCTTGAGGTCGAGGGCGAAGACCCGCGCGCCGCCCTCGGCGAGGGCCTTCGCGGTGGCCGCGCCGAGGCCGGACGCACCGCCGGTGACAAGGGCGGCGGTGTTCTCGAGCTGCATCATCACTCCTTGCCGAGGGCGGTGAGCGCACCGCCCTCGTTCCGGTCCAGCGCACGGGAGATGATCATGCGCTGGATCTGGTTGGTTCCTTCGAAGATCTGCATGACCTTCGCCTCGCGCATGTAGCGCTCGACGGGGAAGTCACGGGTGTATCCGTACCCTCCCAGGACCTGTACCGCGTCCGTGGTCACCTTCATCGCGTTGTCGGTGGCCACGAGCTTGGCGATGGACGCCTCCCGGGTGAAGGGGAGGCCGGCGTCCTTGAGCCGGGCGGCGGCGAGGGCCATGGCGCGCGCCGACTCGGTCGCCGCGCCCATGTCGGCGAGAACGAAGGCCAGACCCTGGTGCTCGATGATCGGCTTGCCGAACGTCTCCCGCTCACGGGCGTAGCGCACGGCGTGGTCCAGGGCGCCCTGTCCGAGGCCGGTGGCGACGGCGGCGATACCCAGACGGCCGCAGTCCAGCGAGGCCAGCGCGATCTTCAAGCCCTGCCCCTCCTGCCCGATGAGCCGCTCGGCGGGCACCCGCACGTCGTCGAGCCGCACGGTGGCCGTGGCCGACCCCGTCAGCCCCATCTTCCGCTCCGGCGGGTCGACACCGAGCCCCGGGGTGTCCGCCGGGACGAGGAAGCAGGAGATGCCGCGCGCGCGGTCGTCGGAGGTGCGGGCCATCACCGTGTAGAAGTCGGCGTACCCGCCGTGCGTGGTCCACGCCTTGGCGCCGTTGAGCACGTACTCGTCGCCGTCGCGCACCGCACGCGTGAGCATGGCCGCCGGGTCGGAGCCGGCGTGCGGCTCGGAGAGGCAGTACGCGCCGAGCAGTTCCCCGCCCAGCATCTCGGGCAGCCATTTGGCCCGCTGCTCCTCGGTGCCGAAGCGGGCCAGCGGGAAGCAGGACAGCGCGTGCACGGAGATGCCCACGGCCACGCTGGCCCAGACGGCGGCGACCTCCTCGACGACCTGGAGGTACACCTCGTACGGCTGCCCCGCTCCGCCGTGCTCCTCGGCGAAGGGCAGTCCGAGCAGCCCGCTGCGCCCGAGGGTGCGGAAGACGTCCCGGGGAAAGGCCCCGTCCGCCTCCGCGTCGGCGACCCGGGGTGCGAGTTCCCTGGCGGCGAGGGTGCGCGTCAGCTGGATGAGGTCGACGGCTTCCTCGGTCGGCAGGGCGCGAGTGGCGGGCATGTCGACCTCCACGAAGTGATACTGGAAAGAGTACGAACGTATCATTCACAGTACGGCATGCGGGCGTGACGGAGCACCCGCACGGGGTTACGGGGAGGAGGCTCCGGACGAAACGGGAGGACGCTCAGGAGGAGACGGCGTGCACGATGAGCGACGCCAGCTGCTCGTAGGCCTCGGCGTCGGTCAGCCCGGTGCGCGCCTGCAGCTCGCCCTGCTGGATCTGGCGCATGGTCGCGGCGGCGACCTCGCCGACGAACGCGGTGTGCACCTCACGGAAGGCGCCGCCGGAGACCCCCTCCGCGATCAGCCGCCGCACCCGCTCCGCCGCCATGCGCGTATTGGCCTCGTACACCTCGCGCGCGGGCGGGAACTCGGCCACGTCGTCGAGGAAACGGCGGGAGAGCGGCCGCAGCTGCTCGGCGACGGCCGTCAGGTAGACCCGGACCCGGTCCGAGGGGTCGTCGGTCTGCGCCACCCGCTTCTCGACGGCCTCGGTCGCGCCCCGGAAGTAGTGCTTGACGGCCTCCACGACCAGCCCCTGCTTGCTGCGGGCCAGCTGGTACAGCGTGGTCTTGGAGCAGCGCAGCCGCTCGGCGAGATCGTCCAGAGTGAGATCGGAGAAGCCCTCCGCCGCCAGCAGCACGACGAGCCGCTCCAGCAGGTCGGCCTGTCGGGCGGTACGGCGGGAGGACGGCATGATCCCAGAATATCCGCGCCGTCACCTCACCCGGCCGCCCGGTGGCCGACCGCACCCCGAACGCACCGAAGCCGCCTCCTCACGAATGAGAAAGCGGCTTCCGACCTGCGATGAAGCTGGTCGGGACGACAGGATTTGAACCTGCGACCCCTTGACCCCCAGTCAAGTGCGCTACCAAGCTGCGCCACGTCCCGGTGCGGTCCCACGGATTTCCGCGTGATCGCGCGAACAGCACTTTACCCCACGGCGGGCGGTGCGCCGAAAGGGGCACCGGCGCGCGACAATCGGCCCATGGGCGCTACGAGGAGCGGCGAGGACGCGCGGGACCGGGACGAGGAAGGGCGGGCGCGCAGCGCACGGCCGCGGGACGGGCTGGGGCGCCCCCTGCCGTACGGGACGGCCGGGGTGGAGCGCCAGCCGGAGGGCGTCGTGCGGCGGCCGCAGGACAGTGTCGCCGAGGCGCAGGCGCTGCTGGACGCCGGAAAGCCGTTCCACGCGCACGAGGTGTTCGAGGACGCCTGGAAGTCGGGGCCGCAGGAGGAGCGGGCGCTGTGGCGGGGGCTGGCCCAGCTCGCGGTGGGTCTCACCCACGCCGCCCGCGGCAACCTCACGGGCGGGCCCCGGCTGCTGGGGCGCGGGGCCGCGGCCGTGGAGGAGTGGGCCCGCGCCACCGGGCGGTGGCGGCCGTACGGGATGGACCTCGCCGCGCTGGCCGGCTGGGCGCGGCGGCTGGCCGCGGAGGTGGAGGAGTCGGGCGCCGCGGTGGACGCCGGTGCCGTGGCTCCCCGGCTGCGCTGACACCCGCCACCGTCACTGTCGGTGGCGTACGGCAGACTCGTGGTCGTGCGAAAGATTCATGTCATCGGTATCGGCGCGGGCGACCCCGACCAGCTGACCCTTCAGGCGGTCCGGGCGCTGCGGAGCACGGACGTGTTCTTCGTCCTGGACAAGGGCGAGGTGAAGAGCGACCTCACGCAACTGCGCCGGGACATGCTGGACACGCACATACCGGACGGCGGCTACCGGGTGGTGGAAGCCCGCGACCCGGAGCGGGACCGCCGCGCGGGCGGCGCCGCCTACTCCCCCGCCGTCGGCGACTGGCGCAGCGCCCGCGCCGGGATCTACGAGCGGCTGATCACGCACGAACTCGGCCCGGACGAGAGCGGCGCGTTCCTCGTGTGGGGCGACCCCGCGCTGTACGACAGCACGCTCGCGATCCTGGAGGAGGTGCTGGCGCGGGGCGCGGTGGCCTTCGCGTACGACGTGGTGCCCGGCATCAGCAGCGTCTCGGCGCTCGTCGCCCGGCACCGCACGGGCCTGAACCGGGTGGCCCGGCCGGTGCAGATCACCACCGGGCGGCGGCTCGCCGAGGGGTTCCCCGAGGGGGTGGACGACGTGGTGGTGATGCTCGACGCCCACCAGGCCTTCCGGCAGTACGCCGGCCAGGACGTCGACATCTACTGGGGCGCCTACATCGGCACCCCGGACGAGATCCTCGTCTCGGGCCCGCTCGCGGAGGCCGGCCCCCGCATCGAGCGGCTGCGTGCCGAGGCCCGCGAGCGCAAGGGCTGGATCATGGACACGTATCTGCTGCGCCGCAATCCCCGGGACGCGTAGGGCTTGTCGCCGCGCCCCGCCTCCTTCACCGGCCGGACCGTGCCCGCGTGCGGGGCGGGGCGGCCAGTGTGATCGTGACCTCGTGACAGTGACCGAGGAATCGGCGGGGTCCGGGGGATCCACGGGGCCCGTGCCGTCCGCCATCCAGCCGCCCGTGCTCGACCCGCGCCGGCGCAACATCGTCTTCGTGACGATCGTGCTGGGCATGCTGCTGGCGGCGCTGGACCAGACGATCGTGGGCACCGCCCTGCCGACGATCGTGTCGGACCTCGGCGGCGCCGAGCACATGTCGTGGGTGGTCACCGCCTACCTCCTCGCGGAGACCGTCGCGACCGTCCTGGTCGGCAAGTTCGGCGACCTGTTCGGCCGCAAGGTGGTCTTCCAGGTGTCCGCGATCATCTTCATCACGGGGTCGTTCCTGTGCGGTCTGGCCACCGACATGATGCTGCTGATCCTGTGGCGGGCTATGCAGGGCATCGGCGCGGGCGGCCTCATGGTGACCTCGATGGCGCTGATCGCCGACGTCATCCCGCTGCGCGAGCGCGGCAAGTACCAGGGCGCGATCGGCGCCGTGTTCGGGGTGGCCACCGTCGTGGGGCCGCTGATGGGCGGCCTGTTCACCGACCACCTGTCGTGGCGGTGGGCGTTCTACATCAACGTCCCCATCGCGATCGTCGTGGTGTTCGCGGCCGCCCGCACCATCCCGGTGGTGAAGTCGGCGGCCCGCCCGGTCATCGACTATCTGGGCATCGCGCTGGTCACGGTCGGCGCCGGCGCCCTGATCCTGGCGACGAGTTGGGGCGGCAACGAGTACGCGTGGGGTTCGGGCGTCATCATCGCGCTGTTCGCCGGCGGTGTGCTCGCCCTCGCCGGGTTCTGCTGGGTGGAGACCCGGGCGCAGCAGCCGATGCTGCCGATGCGGCTGTTCCGCAGCCCCGTCTTCACGGTCTGCTCGATCCTCAGCTTCATCGTCGGCTTCGCGATGCTCGGCGCCCTGACCTACCTGCCGACGTATCTCCAGTACGTCGACGGCGACTCGGCGACCGTGTCCGGTGTGCGCACCCTGCCGATGGTGCTGGGCCTGCTGATCGCGTCGGTCTTCAGCGGCAACGTGGTCAGCAAGACGGGCACGTACCGCGTGTTCCCCATCATCGGCTCGCTGGTGATGGGCGTCGGGCTGTACCTGATGTCCCTCATGGACGCCTCCACCGGCGCCTGGCTGGAATCGCTGTTCATGTTCGTGCTCGGTACCGGCATCGGCCTGTGCATGCAGGTGCTGACGATCGCCGTGCAGAACACCGTCGAGTACGCCGACCTGGGCACCGCCACCTCCGGCGTCACCTTCTTCCGCACCCTGGGCAGCGCCTTCGGCACGGCCGTCTTCGGCACGATCTACGCCAACGCCCTCGCCCCCAACCTCGAGGAGGGCATCGCGGCGGCCACGGCGGAGGGCGGCGCCGACCCGGCGGCGGTGTCCCGGGCCGCGACCAGCCCGGAGGCGCTGCACCAACTGCCCCCGGACACCGCCGCCCCGCTCGTCGGGGCGTACGCCGACACCATCCAGACGGTGTTCCTGTGGACGGTTCCGGTCGCCGCCCTCGGTTTCGTCGTCGCCCTGTTCCTCAAGCAGGTCCCGCTGCGCGACAGCGCCCGCAGGACCTCCACCGATCTCGGTGAGGGGTTCGGCTCGCCGCACGACGCCAACGCGCAGCGGCTGCTGGAGACGGCCGTCGCGAAGATCATCGGCAGGACGGACGTGGACACCACGCGCCGGATCGTCGCCGAGTCCGACACCCGGCTCGACGTGGCCGGGGCGTGGGCGGTGATGCAGGTCGAGCTGTTCGACCGGCTGGTCGGCCACGCGAGCCTGGGGCTGATCGCCGCCCGCCACCACATGCCGCCGGAGGTGCTGCTGCCGGTGTTCGACCGCATGGTCGACGAGGGCTTCCTGAGCCGGCACGGCTCACTGCTCAGCCACACCGCGGCGGGCGCGCGCGAGGCCCGCGTGATCACCGAGGCGTGGGGCGACTGGCTGGAGGAGCGGGTCCGGCAGGACATCGGCCGCCCGGCGGGCAGCGACCTGCGGGCCGCCGTGGACACCATCGCCAAGCGGCTCGTGGTCGAGGACCTCAGCGCGGGCCTGACCCGGCGGACACCGGCGCTCGCCCCGGCCGCACCCTGAAAACGGGATGCCCGCCGGGGTCCGCGGACCCCATACTCGACGCATGCCGCCCGCCCCCGTCCGCTTCCGCGATCCCGCCACCACCCTCGCCGACCACGCCACGTCGGCGCTGGTCAGGTGCCCGCGCTGCGCGCGCCTCGCCCACTACGGGCGGCGCGGCGGGCAGACCCCGCAGCACCGGGTGGTGTGCCGTTCCTGCGGTCTGTCACGTTCGGCGGGGAGGCCGGCGCTGTGGCTGTCGGCCCGTACCCGGCACGGCGAGATCTGGGCGTACAACCTCGAACACCTCGATCTGCTCCGGCGGTTCGTGGCCGCCTCGCTGCGGGAGCGGGATCCCTGGTACGAGCACGGCCGCAAGATGACCTGCATCGCCCGGCTGCCCGCCTGGATCAAGAGCGCCAAGAACCGCACCGAGGTGCTCCGCGTGATCGACCGGCTGCGCGCCTCCGTCACGGAGCGCTGAACCCCAGCCGTGCCAGCGCCCCCGCCACGTCCTCGACCGCCGTCACGCCGTCCGGCAGCGGCGGCCGCCGTACGACCACGACGGGCAGGCAGAGCCGGCGGGCGGCCGTCAGTTTCGCGGCCGTGGCCTCTCCCCCGCTGTCCTTGGTGACCAGCACGTCGATGCGGTGCTCCCGCAGCAGCGCCAGCTCGTCGGAGACGGTGAACGGGCCGCGGGTCAGCACGAGTTCGGTGTCCGGCGGCAGCGGCGGCTCCGGCTGCTCCACCGACCTGACGACGAAGTGCGTACCGGCCAGGTGCGCGAAGGCGGCCAGGCCCAGGCGTCCCGTCGTCAGGAACGCGCGCCGGCCCACGCCGGGCAGCAGTTCCGCCGCCTCGGCCAGGGAGCCGACCGGGTGCCAGCGGTCGCCGGGTCCGGGCCGCCAGCCGGGGCGGCGCAGCACGACCAGGGGCCGTCCGGCGGCCGTCGCGGCGTGGGCCGCGTTCGCGGTGATGCCGGAGGCGAAAGGATGGGTGGCGTCGACCACGGCGTCCACCCCGTGCTCGCCCAGCCAGGCCGCGAGCCCCTCGGCCCCGCCGAACCCGCCGATGCGTACGTCCCCCGCGAGGGCGCCCGGCCGGGACACCCGGCCCGCCAGCGACGAGGTCACCCGGACACCGGGGCGTGCCGCCAGGACGGCGGCCAGTTCACGCGCCTCGGTGGTGCCCCCGAGGACCAGGACGTGGGCGGACATGACGTCGAGCCTACGAGGCGGGGGGCCGCGCCGGGACCGCGGTCGTCGTCCCGGTGGGGAAGGTGGTCAGCGCACCAGCAGCTGGACGCCGCCCACCACCGTCGCCACGATGACGAGCCGTTCGAACAGCCGCTGGTTGATGTGGTGCACCGCCCACCGGCCGAGCAGCGCGCCGGGGACGACGAACGCCACGAGCGCGGCGTCCAGGAGCAGGGAGCGGCCGTCGATGAGGCCGAGCCCGACACTGAACGGCACCTTCGAGACGTTGACGATGAGGAAGAAGAACGCGGAGGTGCCGAGGAAGCCGAGTTTGCGGAAGCCCGCCGAGAGCAGGTACATCGACATCACCGGGCCGCCCGCGTTGGCGACCATCGTGGTGAAGCCCCCGAGGACGCCGTACGAGCGGGCCTTCAGGCGGCCGGCGCGGGTGACCACGGCGTCGGGGTCGTCGGCCTTCTCGGCGGTGCGCCGCCGCCACAGCGTGACGCCCGTCATGAACAGCAGGATCGCGCCGATCGAGGTGCGGACGGCGTCGTCGTCGGCCCACATCAGGAACAGCGTGCCGGCGACGACACCGGCCGCGACCGCCGGGAACAGCCGCCACAGCGTGGGCCAGTGGGCGTGCCGGCGGTAGGTGAGGACGGCCAGCACGTCCCCGGCGATCAGGATCGGCAGCAGGACGCCGGTGGAGTCGCGGGCCGGCAGCACCGCGGCGAAGATCGCCAGGCTGACCGTGTTGGCCCCGCTGACGGCCGTCTTGGAGAAACCGACCAGCAGGGCCGCGGCGGCGAGGACGGCGAACTCCCAGCCGGTGAGGTGCCACAACGTCATCAAGTTCATGCGGAGACCGATGCTACGCACACCTAACGGGCCCCGGTGAGGCGGGTTCGCCTGCCGCCTCCGGGGAGTCCGGTCCCGGTCGTCGCGTCCTGCCTAGTGGCGCTCGACCAGTACGGCGCTGCCCTGCCCCACGCCGACGCACATCGTCGCCAGACCGCGCTCCGCACCGGTGCGCCGCATCCGGTGCAGCAGGGTGGTGAGGATGCGGGCGCCGGAGCAGCCCAGCGGATGCCCGAGGGCGATGGCGCCGCCGCTGGGGTTGACCAGCTCGGGATCGATGCCCAGCTGGTCCACACAGGCCAGCGCCTGCGCGGCGAACGCCTCGTTGAACTCGGCCTCCTGGAGGTCGTCGACGCTCCACCCGGCGCGGGTCAGCGCCTTGCGGGTCGCGGGGACCGGGCCGATGCCCATCACGTCGGGGTGGACACCGGCGGAGGCGCCGGCGACGTAACGGCCGAGGGATTCCAGGCCCAGGTCGTTCAGGGCCTCCTCGCTCACCAGGAGGAGACCGGCGGCCCCGTCGTTCATCGGCGAGGCGTTGCCCGCGGTGACCGTGCCGCCCTGGCGGAAGACGGGTTTCAGCGCGGCGAGCCGGTCGAGGGAGGTGTCCTCGCGGATGCATTCGTCGGCGTCCACGACGACGCCGTCCGGGCGCCGTACGGGCAGGAGTTCGTCGTCGAAGTGGCCGTTCTTGCGGGCCAGCGCGGCGCGCTGATGGCTGCGGAGCGCGAAGTCGTCCTGGCGCTCGCGCGGGACGCCGTACCGCTCGGCGACCTCCTCGGCGGTCTCGCCCATCGCCAGCAGACCGTGCAGGTCCTTCATGGCGGGGTTGACCAGGCGCCAGCCGAGCCGGGTGTCGACGGTCTCCACGCGGTGCGGGAGGGCCTCGTCGGGGCGGGCGAGCACGAAGGGGGCGCGGCTCATGGACTCGGAGCCGCCCGCGAGCACGATCTCGGCCTCGCCCGCGGCGATCGTGCGGGCCGCGGCGGTGACGGCCTCCATGCCGGAGGCGCACAGCCGGTTCACCGTGGCGCCGGGCACGGTCTCGGGGAGTCCGGCGAGCAGGGCGGCCATGCGGGCGACGTTGCGGTTGTCCTCGCCGGCCTGGTTGGCGGCGCCCCAGTACACGTCGTCGATCCGGGCGGGATCGAGCGCGGGCAGGTCGGTGACCAGGCCGCGGACGACGGCGGCGGCGAGGTCGTCGGGCCGTACGGCGGACAGGGCGCCGCGCAGCTTTCCGATGGGGGTGCGGCGGGCGGCCGCGAAGTGGACGGGACGCACGACTGGGTCTCCTGACCGACGACGACGCTACATTAATTAGCACTGCTAGTTTCGGACTATAGACCGCGGTGAGGCCCCCTGTGAAGGACCCCGCAGCCGCGTCCGCACCCTGCCGCGAGCCGTGTTTGCGCCGATTCGCCCTGGGCACCCGCGCCCCCATGGAGTGGTTGCGCAGTGCCGCCTGCGTCGGTGAGGACCCCGAACTGTTCTTCCCCGTGGGGACGTCGGGACCGGCCCTGCGGGAGACCGCGGACGCCAAGCGGGTCTGTGCCCGCTGCCCGGTGACCGCCGACTGCCTGGACTACGCCCTGGTGAGCGGGCAGACGTCCGGGGTGTGGGGCGGGACCGGCGAGGCCGAACGCGCCGATCTGCTCCGTAGCACACGAGACGACGTGAGAAGGAGGACCTCCGTATGACTGTCGTGAAGAGCCCGCTCCCCGAACCGGCCCGTCAGGTCACCTTCGATGCCCTGCAGAGCACCCTGGTCGATCTGCTGGGGATCTCCCTGATAGGGAAGCAGGCGCACTGGAACATCGTCGGCCCCCGCTTCCGCTCGATCCACCTCCAGCTCGACGAGGTGGTCTCCACGGCCCGTTCGTACGCCGACACGGTCGCCGAGCGTGCCGCCGCCCTGGGCCTGCCGCCCGACGGCCGGCCGGAGACGATCGCCTCGGCGTTCACGCTGGCGGCGCCGAAGGACGGCTGGCTGCGCGACGAGGACGTGGTCGAGGTGATCGCGGAGACCCTCGGTGAGGCCATCGGCCGGCTGCGGGAGCGCATCGACGCGACCGCGCAGCCCGACCCGGTCACCCAGGACCTGCTGATCGGCATCACCGCCGAGCTGGAGAAGCAGCGGTGGATGTTCGAGGCGGAGAACTGGCCGCGCGAGAGCTGACCACCGGCACGACGCCTGCTCGACAACGACAGAAGGCCATGCCATGACCGACGCCCTCGAACTCGACGCGCTGTGGGAGGACTTCCACCGCGTGGTGAACATGACCTCGCAGGAGCTGGCCGCCTGGCTCCGGGTGCGCGACGCCGACGAGACCACGGAGGCGCTGCCCGACGAGGCGGGCACCCCGACCGGCCGGCATGTGCTGGCCATCCTGCAGAAGCGGCGCACCGACCTCACGGAGGACGACCTGCGCGTGATGCGCAACGTGGTGGACAAGGTGGCCGAGCAGACGGACATGGCGGACGAGCCCGCCGCCGAGGACACCGCCCTGCGCCACCGGCTGATGACGCTGGGCCACGATCCCCTCAAGCCCTGAGCCCGGCCCCGCTCACGCCGTGGTCCCGCCGCCCGCGAGGCGGCTCAGGGCCGCGGACCCCGGTCTCCGCACGCCCGGCACGACCACCGAGAGGTCCGGGGCGGACAACGGGCCGTGGTCGAGGGGCACCGCGTCGATCTTCTGGGCCAGTTCCTCGCCCGGCGCCGCCTCCCCCACCCCGGCCGGCGTCGAGGTCACGTACCCGTAGTCGTGGCGCGCCCCGTCGGGCGACGGGCAGCGACAAGTCCTCGCTGCCCATCGCCCGCCCGAAGGCGAACACCCCGTGCGCGTCGAACAGTTCCGCCCGGCGCCCCCTGGCCGTTCGGCCGAGGTGCGCGCACCCGTGCGAGGGCGAAGACGGAGCTGCTTGCGCACCACGTCCGACCACCTCACCCAGGAGCCGCGGACGGCCGCGCCGGTCCGCACGGCCACGCCGGCCGGCGGCTTGGGGACGCGGGGTCGCCTCGACGGGCGGTCGGTCGGTCACAGTGACGGGCGGTCAAGTCCCGTCACCGGCAGGTCGAGGAGGCGGACCAGAGTGCGCAGGACCCCGTTGTCGTTGTTGGAGGGTGCCCGGTGGCGGGCCCGCCGGACGACCTCGGGGTGGGCGTTGGCCATGGCGAAGGACCAGTCGGCGGCGTCCAGCATCTCCAGGTCGTTGAGGTAGTCGCCGAACACGACGGTCTGCGCGGGCGTGATGCCCAGCTCCTCCTGGAGCCGGCGCAGGGCGGCACCCTTGTTGGCGGTGCGGTTCATGATGTCGACCCAGTGTTCGCCGGAGACGACGACCTGGTGGGTGTCCGCGAACGGCGCGAGGGCCGGGGCGGTGCTCCGCGCGACCGACCCGAAGTCGAACAGGGCGACCTTGATGACCTCGTCCCCGACGGCGGCGGCGTCCTCGACGACCTGGTGGCGCAGGTAGTAGCGGCCGACCTCCGCCAGGAAGGCCTCGTCGGCACGCTCGACATAGGCGGACCGCTTCCCGCAGACGACGGCCCCGACGTCGGCGCCGCCCGCCACGAGCCGCCGTACGGCCTCGACGACGCGGGTGACCACGGCGGGGTCCAGCGGATCGGAGCTGAGTTCCTCGCCGTCGCGGACGACGTAGGTGCCGTTCTCCGCTATGAAGACCATCCCGTCGGCGACCTCGGCGAACTCCCGGGCCAGCGTGGCGTACTGCCGGCCGCTGGCGGGGCTGAACAGCACGCCCCGCTCCCGCAGCAGCGCGAGGACCTCCCAGAGCCCGTCGGGTGTCCGCTTGTCGTCGTCGAGCAGCGTGCCGTCCATGTCGGTGACGACGAGACGGATGTCGGCGCCGCCGGCCGACGGCTCAAAAGCGGCCAGCTGAGGGGCGTGGGAGTAGGGCATGTCCTTCTTCCTGTACGGGGGTGACCGGATTGTCACCCTACCGGGGCCCCGGAGCCGGTCGCGGGCGGACTGCCCGCCCCTCACCGCGGGCAAGATCCCTCTGCACCGCCGCCGCGCGCACGGTTGTGGAGGAGGCACCGGAGGTCGTCCCGTCGCGCACACCGCTGTTCAGCTCCGGCGCCTATGGTGTCGGCGCCCGCCGGGTCTACCGGCTTCCCGACGCACTGAAAGTATGATCAACCAATGTCTGACTTGACCGATACCACGCCCGGCTGGCTGAGCCAGGACGAACTCGAAGTCGCTCGCTCCCGCATGCCGATCCTGTACGTCGAGGCCGTGCCCGTGCGCGTCGACGACAGCGGCGAAGTCACCAAGATCGGCCTGCTGCTGCGGATAGGACCGGAGGGCAACGTCAGCCGGACCCTGGTCTCGGGCCGGGTCCTGCACCACGAGCGGGTCCGCGACGCCCTGCTGCGGCACCTGGAGAAGGACCTCGGCCCGATGGCGCTGCCCCACGTCCCGGCGTCCCTGCAGCCCTTCACGGTCGCGGAGTACTTCCCGACGCAGGGCATCACGCCCTACCACGACCCGCGTCAGCACGCGGTGTCGCTGGCCTACATCGTGCCGGTGACCGGTGACTGCCGGCCGCGGCAGGACGCTTTGGACCTGGTGTGGTTCGACCCGCAGGAGGCGGTCTCGCCCGAGGTGCAGACCGAGATGCCGGGCGGGCACGGCTTCCTGGTGCGGCAGGCGCTGGCCCACGTCGGCCAGTCGGCGTCCTGAGCGGCGTGGGCCGCCGCGGCGCCCTGCCGGCCCAGCGCGTGGTGTCGATCGGCGCCGCCGCGCGCCGGCCCTGCACCCTCGTGGTGTGCCGGGGCTGCTGCTGCGGCGACACCCGCAAACACCCCGGCTACGACCACGGCTGGCAACTGGAGCGCCTGCGCGCGGCGGCCACCGCGTCGGCGGGCGGCTTCGAGGTCCGTACGACGGACTGTCTGGGCCCCTGTGACCAGGCCAACGTGATCGTCGTCCAGCCGTCCGGCGCGGGCCGCCGGGCGGGCGGCCGGGCCACCTGGGTCGGTTTCGCCATGGACGACGACTGCACCGAGGACGTCCTGAGCTGGGCTGCGGCGGGCGGTCCGGGCGTCGCCGCGCCCCCGGCCGGCCTGGAACTCCAGTTCATCGACCCGCCCCGTCCCGCGCGCGCCCGCAGGTGATCCGCACGGCCGGGCGGGCTGTCCTGAGCGGGCCCGCCGCTCAGAGCAGCCCGGCCGCCCGCGCCGGGCTGTCGCCGGTACCGCCGTCGTCCGCCGGGCCGCACACCGCGGTCAAGGTGCCCGCGAGGCTCCGACGGCTCCGCCGCCCCGGCTGGATGAACGGGGACAGGGAACCCGGCCATGCGGGACCGCCGACGACAGCTTCGCGAGGACGGCCGGGAGGCGATGACCGTGATCGCCGTGGATCCGACGGACAGCGCCTCGCTGCTGGCCGCCTTCGGCGCCCTGGGCGTGCTGGTGGTGATCTTCGCGGAGTCGGGACTGCTGGTGGTCGGCTTCTTCCTCCCCGGGGACGCGCTGCTCCTCCCGGCGGGCGCGCTGTGCGCGGCCGGCGGCCACCAGGCGCCGCGGCTGGAGCTGTGGCAGGTGCTGGTCTGCGCGGCCGTCGGCGCCGTGGCGGGCGCGCAGGCGGGGTTCCTGCTCGGCCGGCACGGCGGGCGGGCGCTGCTGGCCCGCACCTCGAACCGGCGTCTCGAAGAGGGCACGGCACGGGCGGAGAAGATGCTGGCCCGCTACGGCTACCGCAAGGCCCTGGTGATCGGCCGCTTCGTCCCGATGCTGCGGACGGTGCTGCATCCGGCGGCCGGTGCGCTCGGCGTGCCCACGCGGACCTTCACCCTCTGGCAGGCCGTCGGCGGACTGCTGTGGTCGCAGAGTCTCGTCCTGGCCGGCTACGCCCTCGGCTCGTCCGTCCCGCACGTCGAGGCGTATCTGCTGCCGTTCGTCGCCGCGGTCGTCGCGCTCTCCCTGCTGCCCCTGCTGGTGGAGGTGCGCCGCGCCCGCCGCGACCGGCGCCCGCCCTCGCGGTGAGGGGGCCGGTTCCGGTTCCCTCCGGTTTCCTCCTGTAGGTCGCGGGCACCCGGCAGGCGCAGGACTCCCACTCCCTGGCCGAGGACCGGGCCGCCACCATGAGCGACCAGCAGCAGCACGTCATCGAGGAACTCCTCTCCTCGCACGGCCGCACCTACGCCGAGGAGGCGGGCATCCGGCTGAAGAACACCCCTCAGCCGCTGTACCGCACCCTCGTGCTGGCCCACCTGCTCAGCGCCCGCATCCGCGCCTCCACCGCCGTCGCGGCCGCCCGCGCCCTGTCCGAGGCGGGGATGCGCGACCCCCGCAGCATGGCCGAAGCGACCTGGCAGCAGCGTGTCGACGCCCTGGGCCGCGGCGGCTACCGGCGCTACGACGAACGCACGGCGACCCAACTCGGCCAGGCGGCCGAGCTGTTGACCGGGCGATGGGGCGGCGACCTGCGGCGCATGCGGGAGGAGGCCGACGGGAACGTCTCCCGGCTGCGCGGCCTGCTCCAGGAGGTGACGGGGATCGGGCCCGCCGGAGCGGACATCTTCCTGCGCGAGGTCCAGAGCGTCTGGCCGGAGGCGGCCCCGTACATCGACGCCAAGGCCCTGGACGGCGCGCGCCGGCTCGGCCTCCCGGACGAGCCCGACCAGCTGGTCGAGAAGGCCCGGCCCGCCGAACCGGCGGAACTCGCCGCCGCGTTGGTGCGGGCCGCGCTGGACAAGAAGCTGGTCGACGAGGTGCTCGCCAGGGCCGGCTGACGCCGCGCGCCGCGTGACCTCCGCTGCCCCTGCCGCGCCTCCGGCAGCGGCGCCGCCGCTCTCGGACACGGCAGAGGCCGCCTTCTCGTCACTGAGAAGGCGGCCTCTGGTCCGACTTCGAAAAGTCGGGACGACAGGATTTGAACCTGCGACCCCTTGACCCCCAGTCAAGTGCGCTACCAAGCTGCGCCACGTCCCGTTGCCCGTCTGACCTGGGGTTTCGCCCGGCCGGACCCGCAGGGAAACAATACCGCACTCGGGTCGGTGATCGCGCACGCCTTTACGGCGCCTCCTCCTCCGCCACGCCCAGTCCCGGATACTCCTCCAGCAGGGAGGCCGGGGCGGCCTGACGCCAGGAGTCGGCGAGGATGTCCCGCAGCTCGGCCTCGTCCTCCAGGGCGGTGAGCCGGACCCGGACCCAGGCGAACTGGGCCTCGTGCCCGGCGATCCAGAACTTCTCCGGCTCGGAGAGAGCCAGCTCGTCGCGCTCCTCCTTGGGGCAGCGCACGGCGATCGACGTCTCGTCCTCGGGCAGGGTGGCGAACATCTTGCCCGCGACCCGGAACGTGGGCATGTTCCACGCGGTCTTCTCCGTCGTGTCCGGCAGGGACAGGGCGACACGGCGTACGTCTTCGGCATCCGGCATGCTTCGCACGGTAGCGGCAGGCACTGACATCGATATTGCCAGGCAGGTTCTGGTGGCCGTGGCTCGGGCACTGACTGACGTCCTGCTGGGCTGTCCTCTGGCTGTTCTGTCCAGTCGGCGCGGCGGCGCCGAGCCGGGTCGCCGTCATTGAAACTGCCCCAGGGTCTCCTCAGGCCGGCGTGACCGCCTCCAGCGCGTCCAGCACCGGGCGGATGAGGGGGTGTTCCTCCGCCCCGCGGCGTACGGCCGCGAAGACGCGGCGGGTCGGGGCCACCCCGTCGACCGGACGGACGACCACGCCGGCCAGATCCATGCCGCGCAGCGCCGAGCGCGGCACCAGCGCCACGCCCGCGTCCGCCGAGGCCAGCGCCACCACGGCGCGGAAGTCGTCCGAGGAGTGCTCCAGGCGGGGCTGGAAGCCGGCGTTCTCGCAGGCCAGGACCACCACGTCGTGGCAGGGGTTACCGGGGTAGGGGCCGATCCACGGGTCCTTGGCCAGTTCGGCGAGCGCCACCTCGGGGCACTCGGCGAGGCGGTGGGTGACCGGGACGACCGCGTCGAAGGGTTCGGCGTAGAGCGGGACGTGCGCGAGGCGCGGGTCGTCGGCGGCGGGCGCCCCGCGGTACTCGACGGCCACGGCGATGTCGACCTGCCGGTCGAGGACCATCGGCAGGCTGGCGTCGCCCTCGGCGTCCTGTACGCGGATCCGGATCCCCGGGTCGGTGCCGGCGAGCCGGGCCAGGGCGGGCGCGACGACCAGGGCGATGCCGGTCGCGAAGGCGGCGACGGTGACCGTGCCGGCCGTGCCCGCGTCGTAGGCGGCCAGTTCCGCCTCCGCCCGCTCCAGCTGGGCGAGGACCGCGTGGGTGTGGGCGAGCAGGATCTCGCCGGCCGGGGTGAGCCGTACGCCCTTGGCGCCGCGTTCCACCAGGCGGTGGCCGGTCTCCTGTTCCAGGGCGGTGAGCTGCTGGGAGACGGCGGACGGGGTGAGGTACAGCGCGGCGGCAGCCGCCGTCACTGTGCGGTGGTCGGCCACCGCACGGAGGATGTGGAGCCGCCGCGCTTCGATCATGGGATCGATTATCGCAATATGTCCGGGGTGGCCGGCTCAGGCCTCCAGTTCCGCCCGCGCCGCCACGAAGGCGTCCACGGCGCGGTCGACGTCGGCCGTGGAGTGCGCGGCCGAGAGCTGGACCCGGATGCGGGCCTGACCCTGCGGGACGACCGGGTGGGAGAAGCCGATCACGTACACCCCGCGCTCCAGCAGCAGCTCCGCCATCCGGCTCGCCCTCGCCGCGTCACCGATCATCACGGGCGCGATGGCGTGGTCGCCGGGCAGGACGTCGAAGCCCTCTTCCGTCATCCGGCGACGGAAGAGAGCGGTGTTCTCGGCCAGCCGCAGCCGCAGGTCGTCGGCCGTCTCCAGCAGGTCGAGGACCTTCAGGGAGGCGGCGGCGATGACCGGCGCGAGGGTGTTGGAGAACAGGTAGGGGCGCGAGCGCTGGCGCAGGAGGGCCACGATCTCGGCGCGGGCGGCGACATAGCCGCCGGACGCCCCGCCCAGCGCCTTGCCGAGGGTGCCGGTGATGATGTCGACGCGGTCCATCACTCCGTGCAGCTCGGGGGTGCCGCGACCGCCGGGGCCGACGAAGCCGACGGCGTGGGAGTCGTCGACCATGACCATCGCGTCGTAGCGGTCGGCGAGGTCGCAGATCTCGGCGAGGGGGGCGACGTAGCCGTCCATGGAGAAGACGCCGTCGGTGACGATCAGCCGGCGGCGCGCGCCTCCTTCGACGGCCTCCTTCAACTGCCGTTCCAGGTCGGCCAGGTCACGGTTGGCGTAGCGGAATCGGCGGGCCTTGGACAGCCGGATGCCGTCGATGATGGAGGCGTGGTTGAGGGCGTCGGAGATCACCGCGTCCTCCGGGCCGAGGAGCGTCTCGAAGACACCTCCGTTGGCGTCGAAGCAGGAGGAGTACAGGATCGTGTCCTCCTGGCCGAGGAACGCCGACAGCCGCGCCTCCAGCTCCTTGTGGACCTCCTGGGTGCCGCAGATGAACCGCACGGACGCCATGCCGTAGCCCCAGCGGTCCAGCGCCTCGTGGGCGGCGGCGATCACCTCGGGGTGGTCGGCGAGGCCCAGGTAGTTGTTCGCGCAGAAGTTGAGAACCTCGCCCGGCCGGCCGCCCGCGGTGACGGCGACGGTCGCCGACTGCGGGCTGCCGATGACCCGCTCGGGCTTGTGCAGGCCGGCGGCGCGGATCTCGTCGAGGGTGGCGCGCAGGTCGTCGCGCACGGAGTCGAACATGGTGTAACTCCTCAGGAATGCAGGTGACTTACGCGGTCCAGTCGAGGATGACCTTGCCGCCGGTGCCGCTCGCCGCGTCGGCGAACGCGGCCTCGAAGTCGCGGTGGCCGTAGCGGCCGGTGATCACGGGGGCGAGGTCGAGGCCGCCCTCCAGCAGGACCGACATCGCGTACCAGGTCTCGAACATCTCACGGCCGTAGATGCCCTTGATGGTGATCATCGAGGTGACGACGCGCGCCCAGTCGACGGCGAACTCCTCGGCGGGCAGGCCCAGCATCGCGATCCGGCCGCCGTGCGTCATGTTGGCGATCATGTCGCGCATCGCCTCGGGGCGCCCGGACATCTCCAGGCCGATGTCGAAGCCCTCGCGCAGGCCCAGCTCGCGCTGCCCGTCGGCGATGGTGGCGCGGGAGACGTTCAGGGCCAGGCTCGCGCCGATCTTGCGGGCGAGTTCCAGGCGCTCCTCGCTGACGTCGGTGACGACGACGTTGCGGGCGCCGGCGTGCCGGGCGACGGCGGCGGCCATCAGGCCGATCGGGCCCGCCCCGGTGATCAGCACGTCCTCGCCGACCAGCGGGAAGGACAGCGCGGTGTGGACGGCGTTGCCGAACGGGTCGAAGATCGCCGCCACGTCGAGGTCCACCGGGACACGGTGCACCCAGACGTTCGCGGCGGGCAGCGCCACGTACTCGGCGAACGCGCCGTCGCGGCCGACGCCCAGTCCGACGGTGGCCCGGCACAGGTGGCGGCGCCCTGCCAGGCAGTTGCGGCACCTGCCGCAGACCAGGTGTCCCTCGCCGCTCACCAGGTCACCGGCCTTGATCTCGCCGGCGTCGCGCCCGGTCTCGACGACCTCGCCGACGAACTCGTGCCCGAGGACCAGGGGGGTGCGGATCGTCTGCCGCGCCCAGCCGTCCCAGGACCGGATGTGCAGATCGGTGCCGCAGATGCCGGTACGCAGCACCTTGATCAGTACGTCCCCGGGTCCGATGGCGGGCTCCGGCACGTCCGCGAGCCACAGTCCCGGCTCCGCCTTCTCCTTGACCAGCGCCTTCACGCCACGGCTCCTGAGGTTGAGACCCCCGCGCCGGGCATGCCGAAGCGGCCCGCGGCGGGGGAAAGGGGGTGGAATCCGGTAGCAATCTGCCGTACGGCGGCGCCGCGGTCCATCGAGACTTTCTTAAGCGCCGCCACAGCTGTGCTTCACGCCCCGTGGCGGCGTGCCACTCTGGACGGGGAACCGACGAGGGGAAGCCGCTCATGACCACAGCGCAGGACCTGATGATCGTCTCGCTGGACGTGACGCCCGCACGCCCCGTCGAGCAGGGTGAACTCTCCCTCGCCCTCGCGGGCGCCGAACTGATCGACCTGGTGGAGGCGGGCGTGGTGGTCCTCGACGGCGACCGGGTGACACCCGGCCGGTCCGCGCCCCCGGACGACCGCCTGCTGGCGGAGGCCGCTTCCACGCTGGTACGGCGGGAGCCGTACGAGTCGGTCGAGGAGTGGCTGTGGCGCCGCGGCCGGGGCCTGGCGGCGGCCTACACCGCCCGGATGGCGGCCGACGGGACACTGACCCACCCGCGCGGCCACTGGCTCGCCGTACAGTCGGACCGGCGCGAGGCCGTGGACTCACCGGCCCGGCGCCGCGCCGCCGAACGCTGGGCGTCGGCCGAGCCCGTCCTCGCCGGCCTGGCCACCACGGCCGGTCTGCGCGAGGAGGAGGGCGACGGCTTCCCCGGTCCCCTCACCGACCCGGTGGAGACGGTACTGGCCGCGGTGGGCGAGGCCGTGACGGAGCTGACGGCCGCTCAGCAGCGGCGGTCCGTCGAGGACGCCGCCTTCGACAACGTCTGGCGTGGCCTGTGACGGACACCGGCCGTCAGGTCACAGGGGCGGTCCGCCGGCCGCCCGGTGTTCCAGCCGCCCGGCGAGATCGGCCGCGGTCGCCTTGATCGTCTCCAGTCCCGCCCTCCCCCACGGCCGGGGCGCCAGATCGGCCACCGACACCGTGCCGAGGACCAGGCCGGCGGTGTCGATCAGCGGGGCGCCGAGGTAGGCGTGGATGCCGTACTCGTCGACGACGGGGTTGCCCGCGAACCTCGGGTAGTCGCGGACGTCCTCCAGCACCAGCGCCTTGCGCCGCACGACGACGTAGGGGCAGTAGCCGTACTCGCGGGGCAGCCGGCGGCCCACCTCCGGCTTGCCGCCGCGCGCGGCCCGGCCGCCGGGCGGGGTGTGCAGTCCGGCGAAGAACTGCCGTTCCTCGTCGATGAAGTTGACCATCGCGTAGGGCGCGCCGGTCACCTGGGCGAGATGGTCCGCGAAGGCGTCCAGGGAGGGATCCGCCCGCTCCCCGAGGCCGAGCCGGCGCAGCCTCAGGGTGCGGGCGGGAGCTTCCCTGTCCTCGGGGGTGAGCAGGAGTCGACCGGCCGTGCGGGGCGGGTCGTAGCTCATGGGCGGACTCCGTCGCTGTGGACGTGGGGCATGTGCGGCTCCGGTGTGTGGTGTGCGGGGATCACATATGGGCGCCGCGGCTCGGCTGAGGTGCCGTCGGTGCGTGGGCGATGAGGTGGCGGACGAGGGCGAGCAGGGTCTGCACGCCCGACGCGGAGATGCGGGCGTCGCAGCGCACGATGGGGACGCCCGGGTCCAGGTCGATGGCGGCGCGCACCTCCTCGGGGTCGTAGCGGTGGGCGCCGTCGAACTCGTTGACGGCCACGATGAAGCCGAGGCCGCGTTCCTCGAAGAAGTCGACGGCCGCGAAGCACTCCTCCAGGCGGCGCGTGTCGGCGATGACGACGGCACCGAGGGCGCCCTCGGACAGTTCGTCCCACATGAACCAGAACCGTTCCTGTCCGGGGGTGCCGAACAGGTACAGGACATGCTGCGGATCGAGGCTGATGCGGCCGAAGTCCATGGCCACGGTCGTCTCGACCTTGTTCTCGATGCCGTCGAGGTTGTCGGTCGCGGCGCCGACGGTGGTGAGCAGCTCCTCCGTACTCAGGGGCGCGATCTCGCTGACCGCGCCGACGAACGTGGTCTTGCCGACCCCGAACCCGCCCGCGACCAGGATCTTCAGCGCGGTCGGGAAGGCGCCCTGGCCTTCGTCGTGTTCAGAGCTGTCGTCGTAGTCCATCGAGCACTGCCTCCAGTAGGGCCCGGTCGGTGGGGTTGTGGTGGAACTCGGGGGGCTTGGTGGTCAGCGCCCCGCAGTCCACGAGGTCCGCCAGCAGCACCTTGGTGACGGCCGCGGGCAGCCTGAGATGGGCGGCGACCTCGGCGACCGGGACGGGAGCCCGGCACAGGTCCAGTGCCTGCGCGTGCTCGGGGCCGAGATAGCCGAGGGGGGTGGACCCGGTCGCCCGCACCTGTGACATCAGGTCCAGGGCGACGGTGGGTTTGGTGCGGCCGTTGCTGACCGTGAACGGGCGCACCAGCCGTCCGGCCGCGTCGTCGAGCCAGGGCCCGTCGCCGGCCGCCGCCACCCTCAAGGCCCCATCACCGAGGGTTCGACGGCGTGCTGCCGGGGCGCGGTGACCAGGTAGGGCCGCACGCTCTTGACGAGCATCGCCATCTCGTAGCCGAGCACGGCGGCGTCCGCCTCGCGTCCGGCCAGCACCGCCAGGCAGGTGCCCGACCCGGCGGTGGTGACGAACAGCAGCGTCGAGTCGAGTTCGACGACGACCTGCCGCACGTCCCCTCCGTCGCCGAAGCGGAGACCGGCGCTGCGGCCGAGGGAGTACAGGCCGGAGGCCAGGGCCGCCATGTGGTCGGCGCTGTCGTGGTCGAGGCCGTGGACGGACTTCACGAGGCCGTCGCAGGAGAGGAGGACCGCACTGCTCGTGTGCGGAACGCGCTGCACGAGGCCGCTCATCAGCCAGTCGAGATCGGATACCTGGCCGGTCGGCGCATCGCTCGCCATGGTGGATCGACTCCTTGGGGTACGAAGGTCAGCGGGAGCGGCTGCGGTGGGGGCGGGGGTGAAGGTGGTGAGGGG